>DNOQ01000143.1 GCA_003501665.1 Bacteroidales bacterium
TTTCCCGGGCTGCATATCCAGTGGAACCAGGGTGGCGGCTCCGTGATGTCGGAAGAGGCTGCCGCGAGGTTCGTCAACAATGTGAAAGCAATGGGATTCAATAGTGTTGCCATGTACAATATGGGCGGACTTAATGAAGATTATCTTGTGTATGGCTCCAATTCTATCAGGATCAGGGAACAAATGGACACTATCCTCGATGTGCCTGTCTTTCCGTGTGTTTCCATAGGCTGGGACGATACACCGCGTTTCCCTGCAAAAGGTATGAAAGATGTGGTGCACTACCACAATACTCCCCAAAGTTTTGCAACCCTTCTTGCCAAAGCTAAAAAATATGCCGATAGTCATCCCGAACAACCTAAACTGATCACCATCAACGCATGGAACGAATGGGTGGAAGGCAGTTACCTGCTGCCCGACATGCTTAACGGCTTCAGCTATCTGGAAGCAGTGAAAGAGGTAATACTTGACGGTAAATACGACAGGTATTAAACTGATAAAAAAGACACAAATGGTATTTACTAAAGAAGAGCAGATAAAAACCTTATTTTTGCCACAAAACCTGAAATAAGGTAAATATGACTATTAAATCCAATCCTGAATGTGCACTTTTTAACCCTGATATATGGATAAGAATAATCTTGAAGAGTTGGGAGTTCCAAATGAAAAAACTATTACCCTTGATATTGTAAAGGAATTATGGTCCAAAACATACAACACAGAGGGGAAACCTGACTGGTCGCATATCCTTCCCTATTACGATAATGACATTTATTTCAGGGATTCCGTTCAGGAATTACGGGGGATCGAAGAATTTACAGCAATGGCCGGGCGGCTGACAAAACGGTCAAAAGATCTGTCAATGAAGATCGTCAATGCCGTTCAGAAAGATAATATAGTTTTTCTGGAATGGGAAATGACCATCAAATTCAGGAAAAATCCGAGTTCAGTTTTATATGGAACCAGCAGGCTAACCTTGAGCGAAAATGGAAAAATTACTGCGCAACGAGACTATTATGATCTGTGGGGTGATATTTTTGACAATATACCAAGATTCGGTAAAGCATACAGGAGGTTCATGAAAAAGAGGTTCGGATAAAACGAGGTGATGAAAAAAAGCATCAAATTCTCCCAGTACTTTAAAGCATATAAATGGTCCAACATATTTGCAATGATCAGGAACGGCCGGTCAGTCCCGATGATCTGCAATGATGACTTTAATAATAAGCTTGTTGTTATAACCGGGGCCACATCGGGTATCGGTTACCATACAGCCCGAAAGTATGCCGCAAATGGGGCAAATTTGCTTTGTATCAACCGGAATCCTGAGAAATCGGAAGCTCTTCGCCATGAAATTGAGAAAGAGTTTGGTATCATCTGCGACTACAGAATTGCTGATCTGAGCAATTTAAGAGATATTTTCCGGGTATCGGATGAACTTTCACAGCTAAACACCCCGATTGATGTACTGATCCATAACGCGGGCATATACCTGACAAAAAGAGCATTAACTCCTGACGGATTCGAAAAGGTTTTGGTTGTACACTACCTCTCTTCCTTTATAATGAATTACATTTTAATTGATAAGCTGAAATCACAGGAAAGAGCCCGGATCATAATGGTAGGATCAGAAGCACACAGGTTTGCAGCTTGGGGNNTCAGCCAAAACAGCACAGCTTCTGTCAATGATCGTCTTCAGCGAACAGTTCCGGAACACGGGAATAACAATTAACACCATGCATCCGGGAGCAGTTAAAACAGATACCGGCCAGGAAAACGGCCCGGTTTACCTTTGGTTTAAGAGGAATTTTCTGGATAAAACATTAAAATCTCCGGAAATATCGGCAGAAGCATTGTATTACCTCGGGGTATCGAAAGAACTGGAATCAGTGAGTGGAAAATTTTTTAATTTAACCACCGAAGAAGAACCGGCACCACCAGCCCTGGACAGAGATGCTGCATATGAACTTTGGGATACAACCATAAAATTAGCAGGATTGGAAGATAGAAAACCTTAAAAACAATTAAAGCAAGTGTTTGCTGATTTGTCAGTTTAAGATAATATGGCTGAATATAAATACGATACGGTTGTTGTCGGGGGAGGTGTCGCCGGATTGACCGCAACCGCTTACCTGGCAAGGGCAGGCCAGAAGGTATTACTTATTGAAAAGAACATGGAGTGCGGAGGACTAGTCAATACTTTCAGCCGTGACGGTTTTTATTTTGATGCCGGAGTAAGGGCACTGCTGGACGCAGGGATCATTTTCACTATGCTGAAGGACCTGAACATCGGGCTCGAAGTAGTAAAAAGTCCGGTTTCACTGGGCATTGAAAATGAAGTTCTGAATATCAAAGACATTAATAGTTTAGAGGAATACCGCGACCTTCTTAAGAAATTCTACCCCGGAAGTGACAGTGATATAGATGAGGTCATAAGGATCATACGAAAGATAATTAAACACATGGATGTACTCTATGGCATAGAGAATCCGGTTTTCAAAGATCTGAAAAGAGATCCGGGCTTCATTTTTAAAAAGATCCTGCCCTGGTTTCCCAAATTCATTTTTACCGTCAGGAAAATAAACCGCATGAACACTCCGGTTGAGGAGTATCTGAAGACAATTGTCAAAGATCCTTCGCTACGGGACATGATCTCCCAGCATTTTTTCAGGAACACACCTTCATTCTTTGCGTTAAGTTACTTTTCACTCTATCTTGATTATTTCTACCCCAGGGGTGGAGTGGGTAAGCTTGCGGAAGCACTGAAGGACAAATTATTGGAATCTGGGGGAGAACTAAAGACAGAAACAAAGATTACCGGGATATTTCCTGCCGAACATTTTGTTAAAGACGGCCAGAATAACAGATATAAATATAAAAACCTGATCTGGGCTGCCGATTTAAAGACACTCTACAAGACAGTCGAAACAGGAACCCTGTTACCGGAGATCAGGAAAAAGATCGAAGAGACTAAAGCGACGATGTTTGGCAACAGAGGAGGAGATTCCGTTTTTACCCTCTTCCTTGAAGTTGACGAACGACTTGAAAGTTTCCGGAAGATCGCACACGGGCACTTCTTTTATACTCCATCAAGGCAAGGTTTAGGTGAAACACACCGCGAAGAGCTGAACTATCTCTTAACGAATTTCTCAAAGGTCAGGAAAGAAGAAATCCTGACCTGGATGGATAAATTCACTTCATTAAATACTTACGAAATCTCTATTCCCGGACTTAAAGATCCCGGATTGGTTCCACCGGGAAAAACCGGTGTCATAATCAGCCTCCTTGCAGAGTATGATCTTTTCAAACAAATACAGGAAGCAGGGTGGCTTGATGAGTTTATTACGGAACTTGAGGATCGTATTTTAAAAGTAATTTCAGACTCTGTTTACCCGATGCTAAAGGATAAAATAATTGCACACTTTTCCTTTACTCCCTTAACCATTGAAAACAGGACAGGCAGTTCTGAAGGAGGCATTACGGGCTGGGCATTCAGGGAGTCTATGCCTGTTATAAACAAGATTCAGATCGCAGACCGTTCAGTTCTGACACCAATACCTTCAGTTTATCAGGCAGGTCAATGGGTTTATAGCCCTGCCGGTGTTCCAATGTCGATACTTACCGGTAAACTGGCTGCCGATAAAGTTCTGAAAAACAAATAAAGATCTTTGCGGTCAAAATAATACTAATGCCAAAACAGTAAATATGAAACCTTCATGTTACAAAAACACCTTAGCTCATGAAAATAATTCACGGCATGAAGGTTCCATACGAACCATTTAATTTACAACAATATAGTCATATTATTTTCGTATGAAACCCTTCTTTACCTCCATCATCCTGTTTTTAAGTGCCATTATTGCGCTTCCTCAGAAACAATCCGTTAATGACAGGATATTTAAGATAATTGATACTGAAACACCCAGGTGCAATGAGATCTACAAAGA
>DNOQ01000043.1 GCA_003501665.1 Bacteroidales bacterium
GCGACTATCATTGCAGCAAGAACCTCAATAAAAGGAACTGCTTAAAACCAGCCGAATTCATTCATGAATCAGGTTGAAAAATCAAATAACCATTTTAACTTTCAGTTTCCTTTTATCAGTTGTAAATATATAAAATGATTTTCATATAAGTCAATAATAATTGCTGATCTCTTATCAACAGTTGATGTTTAGATATTAACATTTTCCGGATATCCGATAATTCATGAACGTATGGAGATTTGAAGAAAGAAATGAAAAAAGTGAAAAAAGTGAATAAAGTCAGGTTTGAGAATGTAACCTTAACGATTATTTTTCCGTATTAAGGAAATAAACCGGAAACAAAATTCTGGGAATAAGTCTTTTGTCTCTGAACCTGAATGTACAGGAGAGCTTAACTTACTTTGAATCCACAGTCCGGGAAAAGGCGGGGAAAGAATAAATTATAATAACATTGAAATTATGAAAAGAGATAAAGAATTGAATGAGAATTCTACAAGTGAATCATTTACTTTTCCATTTAAACCATTCGATGAATGGGTTGTAAAACCGGTAATAAATAACCATGATGATATACCTGAATGGGGTTTGACTGAAAGACTATCGAAAGATTATGGCCTTTCAAGAGAGAAGATCAATCATCTGATCAGATATGTAGTATATGCATTTGGCACAAGTTCTTATTTTGAGGAGGAGATTAAAGTAATTGATTTTAACAAAAACCCGGAAAATATTTTATCGGTCAGATTTGAATCAATGAATAAAAACTTCACGATCAAAGATCCAAAGATCATTGATAAAATGTATAAACTTCTTATAGGCGAAAACAATCTTTTTAAATTACCACACCCATATAATAAAGAAATTGTCAGGAAGATTGCGACAAAGGTCTTCAGGGAACTTACCGGAAACGAGAAGATCTCAAAATCTGCTGCATACTGCATAATCGGATTCATTCTTGCTTACTATAGTTATGGAATGTGTAAAGAGAAACTGATGAGTGAGGGAGAGTTCATTTATGATACTATTGAAAAGGAAAATAAAGGGATCGCGGTGACTAAAAACTATCTTCAGTATCTTGCAGACACGGTTGCAGAATATATTGAAGATTAGATTATTTCTTCGTGTTTTGGTACTTATTGATTCACTCAGAGGATAAATAAGTAAGCGCAACTGTCTGTATTTCTGATGATTGCGCTTACTATTGAGTGATCCCGAAGGGATTCAAACCCCCAACCTTCTGATCCGTAGTCAGATGCTCTATTCAGTTAAGCTACGGGACCATGTTTCGAGAAATTGCAAATTTAATAATAATTGCCAACTGCCAACTGCCATTTGCCAACTTCTTTTTGCCAACTGCCAACTTTCACAATTTTAAATTTCAGTATAATTCATTAATTTCATCCCGTCAAAAAACGCGTACACTTCTGGTAAAATCAAAATTATAAAACGTATGACAAAGCTGGCAAAAATAATAGCTGTTTCTGTTTCCGCACTTTTACTTCTGATCCTGCTCCTGCTGTTCACGGTTCCGGTGATATTCAAAGAAAAAATTAAAACCAAAGTGCAACAGGTAATAAGTGAATCGATAAATGCCAAAGTGAATTTTAAAGATTATAAACTGAGCTTCTTCAGGAATTTTCCTGACCTGTCGTTCGGACTGGATGATTTATCTGTTATCGGTATTGATAAATTCGAAAATGATACTCTGGCCGGGTTCAAATCTTTCGACCTGGTTTTCAACCTCCCCAGCCTTTTTAAAAAATCGGGTTATGAGATAAAATCTATCGTGATTGACAGGGCAATGCTTTATATCACATACCTTGAAGATAATTCATTTAACTGGGATATAGCCACTGATACAGCAACTACAGCAACCATTGAAGAAGAGGAGTCAACTACTTCAGGGATGAAAATCCTTCTTAAAAAAGTTTCCGTTCACAACAGCCTGCTTCAATATACCGACAAAACTTTGGATGTGAAAGCAATTATCAACGACCTGAACTTTGATCTCACAGGTGATATGACCCTGAACGAGACTGACCTCAAAATTAAGTTGAACGCAGGTGACGTTAATTTTATAATGGAAGGTATAAAATATCTTAACAGGGCAAAAGCAAATGGTGAACTGGACCTGCTTGCAAATCTCGATACTTACAGATTTATATTTCGTGAGAACTATCTGACGATTAATGACCTGAAGATCAACTTTACAGGCTGGGTTGAAATGCCCGAAGACGATATTTCAACTGATATTCTGTTTAAATCGGAACAGACATCATTCAAAACGCTTCTTTCGCTTATTCCGGCGGTTTATATGAATGATTTCCAAAATCTTAATGCAAGCGGAGAATTTTCACTTTCGGGTTCGGCAAAAGGTGTTTACAGCGATGCCGACAGTACTATGCCTGATATCAGTGTAAACCTTGTTGTCAGTAACGGACTTGTCAGCTATCCTGCATTACCGGAAAAGATCAGTAACATAAACATCAAAGCCGATGCTTATGTAGACGGGAAAGACATGGATAAAACCACCGCCGGCATTGAGAAATTCCACATGGAGCTGGCAGGCAATCCGTTTGATGTTACCTTCGCACTGAAAACCCCTGTGAGCGATCCCGACATCAGAGGATCCATGACCGGCAAAATTGATCTTACTGCCCTTTCAAATGCAATACCTCTCGATAGTCTGAATCTTTCCGGGATCATTGAGATGTCAGTTAAAATGGCCGGACGCCTGTCAATGATCGAAAAACAGCAGTATGACAAATTCCAGGCTTCGGGAAATATGGGAATTAAAGATATGCTCGTGGAAATGACCGGTTATCCGGAAGTAAGAATTAACGAGGCAGGATTTGAATTTTCACCTGCTTACGCAGCTCTCACCGGTGCCAGTCTGAAAATCGGGGAGAACAGTGATTTTCAGATAAACGGCAGACTTGAAAATTATATCCCATATCTATTTAAAGATGAAACCATTAAAGGGAATCTTGTCCTGAGATCCAATATGGTCGATGCTTCTGAAATATTGTCGAAAATTATCGCAGATACCACTGAGATCGAAGATACTACAGCCCTTGCTTTGATCAGGATCCCTCAAAACATAGACTTTGATTTCAATGCTTTGATACACCAGTTCAGATATGATAAAATAAAAGCCGGCAATGTTAAAGGTCACATACTGGTAAAAGACGGAATTCTGAGCATAAGAGAAACAGGGATGAATATTCTGGGAGGTCTGGTGACCATGAATGCCGACTATGATACCCGTGACACCCTCAAACCGGTAATGAAAGCAGATTTCAGTATTCAGGGTATCGGGGTAAAAGACGGGTTTAACACATTCAATACAATTAAGAAGCTGGCACCTGCTGCACAAGGTGTTGATGGTAAAGTAAATTTAAAACTTAACTATGAAAGCCTCCTTGGAAGTAATATGATGCCTCTGATAAAAACGATATCGGGAGGAGGGAAGCTTCAATCAGACCGGATAACCCTTGTGGAATCAGCTGCATATGATAAAATGAAGGAACTTCTTAAACTTGGTGAAAACTATACCAACACATTCCGGGATTTAAACGTCAGCTTTAACATCAGGGCGGGTAGAGTTTATGTTGATCCGTTTGACGTGAAAGCCGGAAATATCAGGATGAATATAAGTGGAGACCAGGGGATCGATCAGACAATGAATTATTTCATTAAGACCGAGATCCCGCGTTCTGAACTGGGTGGTTCCGTAAATTCATTTATTGACGGAATTTCTGCCCAGGCTTCAGCATTGGGATTTGCATTTAAAATGCCGTCCGATGTAATGAAGATCAATGTCAGAATTACCGGTGTTTTCGGAAAACCAATAGTGACACTTGTGTTTGGTTCGGGTACCGGTGAAAGTGTCACAGGAATTAAGGCTTCTGTAACTGAAACTGTAAGGGAAAATGCGACAAAGGCAATAGATGAAGGTAAGGAGAAACTGCGCACGGAAGCTGAAGCCCGGGGCGACAGACTGATAAAAGAAGCTGAGGAAAAAGCCCAAATGCTTCGTGATGAAGCTGCAAAATCTGCAGAAACGATCAGAAAGGAGGCTGACCTTCAGGCTCAGAAGCTGGTTGATGAGGCATCATCAAAGGGTCCCGTAGCAAAGCTGGCAGCACAGAAAGCTGCAGATACACTCAGGAGGGAAGCAGATAAAAAAGCTGCTCAGCTTGTTCAGGAAGCCGATGCACGCGCAATAAAAATGGTTGAAGAGGCCAAAGCCCAAAAGGAAGACTTAATCAATAAGATATAGCTAAGAGGACTTTTAGACTGCACGACAACAAAAAAGCCATCCTCCGATGGCTTTTTTGTTAAAATTTCCTTTCCTTGATCCTTGCTTTCTTTCCGGTCAGTTTGCGAAGGTAAAAAATTCTTGCCCTGCGTACCTTGCCATGCTTGTTTAGTTCTACCTTGCTGATGAACGGGGATGAAACAGGGAAAATCCTTTCAACACCAATATTCCCCGACATTTTTCTGACGGTGAATGTTGCAGTATGTCCGGTTCCTGCCCTCTGAAGAACAACCCCGCGAAACTGCTGAATTCTCTCCTTGTTACCTTCTATTATCTTATAGTGTACAGTGATTGTATCACCTGCAATGAATTTCGGGAAATCAGTCTTTACCTCCAATTCCTTATCAACAACGTTCATTAAGTTCATCTCGCAAAATATTTTGTGTTCCGTATTTTCTCTGAAAATCGGTCGCAAATTTACATAAATATTTCTTATAAACCAGTCTGGGAGTAAAATTGTTTTAAATTCCACTTTCCCGGTATTCGGTATTCGGTATTCGGCATTCGGCATTCGTAATAATAAAGAACTCACTTACTACTTAACGCTTACTGCTTACCGATTACCGAATACCGAGCCCTGTGCTCTGAGCCTTAGTGTCCCTCCCCTGCCGGTACCAGCAATTTCTTGCCGGTGCCCTGAATGACTGATTTTTTCCAGGAATCCGGATAACCCGGTTGTTGAGGCATCATCGGATATCCCACAGGACTGACGGAAAATTTTCCGTCTTTTTCATTCTTGATATTACCATCAATATATTTTACAAGGAGATATTCACTCAGACTCTTCCATTCCTTAAAAGTATTTTTTGCGGTTTTAAGTGAATATTCTGTAAGATATTCCCGGGCCTTCCAGACATCATTTTCATATAATTTAACGGCTTCTTCATCTGCCGATGCTGTTCCGGAAATATAACCCATTTCAAGTTTCCTCTGGACTTTCAGTGCATCTTCGCTCATCATATCATATCTTGAATAGCACATGTTTGCTACAAGGTTAAAAAGCCAGAAAGCTGAAGTCGGTGAATATGTGACCAGGTCTCCGTTACCTTCCCTGAAGCACTCAGGTACCTGTGTGATGCCACAGTACATCGGGTTAAAAACAGTAGTAGAGGCGTCGTCCACACCAAACCAGAAAATCCCACCTATGGGATCAGGCAGCCAGTTACGGCTTTCGGCAACAAAAACAAATCCTGTCTGCTGGGTTGCTGTTGCCCTTTCATTACAGTAGGATGGTGCATCGGGATCATCGGATACTTTCCACGTAAGCGGGCGCCAGCGGTATGGCGCTCCAAACGGACCAGCCCCGATATCTTTTCTCATATCAAAGGGAGTTCCTTCGAGATGATCGCGCATGAAATTCATCATGTCATAATTGGATATCCTGCGTTCAGGCTTGATCCACAGAGGCATGCGGTTGCTCAGGTCATGTCCCGAAGCATAATTGATATATTTTTCCATTTCTTTGTTAACAGCTCTGAAGAATGCCCATACTCTCATCTCACAAAACCTTGCGCCTGAAAAATCAACGGGATTATAGGTATCCGAAAAGCTGAAATCCTGATCAGGTCCACTGTATAGTTTCTTCGCCCTGGCAACTTCAATTACATCCCAGGCATAAACACATTCAACAACAGGGTCATTTATCCTTCTCAGGTCTTTCGAGGTTATCGCTATACTGTTCTTTTTGCCGGTCGCAAGCGGGAAAGTCTGTATCCGTGCCTGATTTGCATGGGCACATACATATCCGTCAGGGACAAGACGGGCAACCCAGACAGCACCCTTATTTCCCGGTCCCTTCCCGATCATTTCAAATATCCATGCTTCATCGGGATCAGATATCGAAAACGATTCTCCTGAACTTGCGTATCCGTATTCATCAAGCAGTTCAGACATTACCTTGATGGCTTCCCGGGCTGTCTTTGCCCTCTGAAGTGTTATATATATAAGGCTTCCGTAATCAATTATACCTTCGGGATCCACCATTCCGTCAATTCCGCCATAAGTTGTTTCGCCTATGGCAAGCTGATGTTCATTCATGTTTCCAACTACAGACCAGGTATGAGGAACCTGTTTTATCCTTCCCAGTAATTTGCCGGTATCCCATTCATAAACATCCATCATTGCACCTGCCGGATAATCTCTGGCAGGGCGATAGTAGAGTTCCCCGTAAAGAACATGTGAATCAGCCGAATAGGTGATCATCACCGATCCGTTTTTTGAAGCGCCCTTTGTCACTATAAAATTCGTGCAGGCATTTGTGGTCTGACCATCAAAAAATGTCGCCAGAAGAAGTGTCAATAGTATTGCATTAAGTTTTCTCATATTTATTTTAATTATATTAGCAATTCTGCGTAACGAGTTGGCAGTTGGCAAAAAGCAGTTGGCAAGTTTTATACCTGATTTGCCAACTGCCTACTGCGAACTGCCAACTATATCCGGACTGCAAAGGTAGAAAGTCACGAATGATTTCAAAATTAAAATTCATTGTCAAATTTTTCAGAATTTACTAAAAGTACCGTTTTTTTATTTATAATTGTGCAGATCAAATCCTAGTAATCATGAAACCTTCATGTTACAAAAACACAAAACAGCATGAAAATAATTTACAAACATGAAGGTTCCATATGAACCACTTAATTTACAACATTACACTAACATTATTTTCATATGAAACCTAAACTTTTAGTTCTTGCAGCAGGAATGGGAAGCCGTTATGGCGGAAATAAGCAGCTTGATGAAGTTGGCCCCTCCGGTGAAACAATAATAGATTATTCAATTTATGATGCAATCAGGGCCGGTTTTGGCAAGATAGTATTTGTGATACGACGTGATCTTGAAGAACAGGTCAGAGACAGGTTTTTTGATAAGCTTAAAGGTAAGATTGAACTCGATTATGTTTTCCAGGAACTGACCAATGTTCCCGAAGGATCAAAGGTAGCCCCTGAACGCGTTAAACCATGGGGTACAAGCCATGCAGTTCTTGTTGCTGAACATAAAATCAGTGAACCATTCGGTGTGATAAACGCCGATGATTTTTATGGTTATGATTCTCTTAAAATACTTCGTGATTTCCTTGTAAATGATACAGATCCGGCCTGTTATTGCATTGTGGGGTATAAACTCGGGAACACGTTATCCGATCATGGCCATGTGAACAGGGGTGTCTGTAATGTCGATTCTGAAGGACTGCTTCAGAACATTGTTGAAGTGCTCAGAATAGAAAAAACTTATAACGGCGCCAAAGCTCCTGCTTCTGACGGAAAAGAACAACATTTTACAGGCAGTGAAATAGTCTCAATGAATCTGTTTGGATTCAAACCGGGCTGTTTTGCTATCCTTAAAGAGGATTTTAGTGATTTTGTTCAGAAAAACGGAATGAATATCAAATCGGAACTCCTCATTCCAAGCACACTTGACAGGTATATCAGTAAGGGAGATATACGGATAAAAGTACTGATGAGCAACGACAGATGGTTTGGCGTAACCTATCGGGAAGATAAACCATTCGTTGTGGAGAGTGTAAGAAAAATGATCCGTGAGGGTGTTTATCCCGCGAGGATATATCAGTAGAAGTCGGAAGTCCGAAGACAGAAGACAGTAGACAGTATTACACTCTTGCTCTGAGCTCTGCGCTCTGCTTTGGCAGCCGTAGCCTTTCTTAACCTCCGTAGCCTAAGCGAAGGAGGGGGCGTAGGCTGGTGCTCTGCGCCATAACGCCGTAATGCCTTTGCGCCTTATATCCCTACCACCTGAAATTGCATGTGAATGTACTGACGTTATCCCTGTTGTCTGTTACCTTCATCACAAGGTTATGATTAATGCCTTTGGTGATTCTTCCCGGATCAAATTTATAAATCAGAACACTGTTTTTCTGGTCATATTCAAATAAAGCCCATTTTCCGTCAATGATGGGTTCATAGGATTTAATCCCCGACAGATTATCAGTTATTCTTATTCTCATCTCCCGTCGCGATGAAAGGTCCGAACCCTCACTGAATCCGCTTGCGTTGATTACTGGCGGGATGGTGTCTATACCGACATAGAACATGCCGAATGTGGTTGGCTGTGCATTCATGAATCCGTCAGCCATCTTGCCTGACAGGGGAATTCTCGATTTATCATCCCGCTGATGAATGATGAGCATTTTCGATTCTTTTCCGGCAGGTATTGAGACAGGTTTGATTGAAAGGGAATAGGATCTGTGTACCGGGGTATATTTGTTGTGTACATGATGTATCTCGGATAACATACCAGGCTTTGGAGCCTCCTTTTTATAACTGAACATAAGTGTATCATATAGAGCACCTGCCGGAATCGATACTGCTATATTACCCGCTCTGAATCTGTTGGATCTGTTATACGGCATCATAATAAGGCCATCATCAGGTGGTTCGGCCTGAAGGGATTTACTCATTGGCCCGCTCCTGACTTTAAAAGTGAGGGTTGATACGTTATCATGTACATCTCTTATCTCGATAGCGACATGATGGATTTTATTATCCACAAAATTATATATTCCCCTGTTAACGACATCTTTATAAGTGCTCAGATGGTTGTCCGGAAGAAGAAATGTCCTTTCAAAATATACCCTGTCGCGCATATAAGTCTCATAATCAATATGACTGTTGATATATCGCGTTTCACTGAATGAAAATTCATTCATTACATGCCTGTAAGTTGTATTACCATCGATTTTAAGTTCAGTGGAATAAATGGCACACTTGTGGTAACTGTCGTTAAGCAGGTCATAGGTTTTGATGCCAAATCCTGCCGCACCGTTTATCCTGATCTCATTTTCAGCAGGAACATAATAGTTGCCATGTCCGCCTGCAATATCTATTTTTTTCACAGAGTTAGAGCCGTTAATGAGAGTGTTTTTATTTACAGGATAAATAGCCAGTTTTTCAAATACAGGTTCAATATTGTCACCTGTACCAAATTCAAAAAGAAGGGGATTTACGGGCATCTCTGAATCGGATTTCCTTATTTCATAATGAAGGTGAGGGCCGGAGGATCCACCGGTATTGCCTGAATAGGCTATAATATCGCCCTGCCGGAAAACAAATTTATCCTTTTCGGGAAACAATGAGACCGTAAAGCTTTTTTTTTGATACTGATGATCAATAACATATTTTTCAATATCAGGATCAAACCTGTCGAGGTGTCCGTAAACAGTCGAGTATCCTGACGGATGCCGGAGATAAAGAGCTTTACCGAAACCGCCGGGAGAGACACTTATCCGGTAAACATAGCCGTCAGCCGGAGCTACAATTTCTTTGCCGATGACCCCCTGGGTTCTGATGTCGATACCCGAATGGAAATGATCCGACCTGAGTTCTCCGAAATTTGCCGAAAGGGCCAGCGGTATCATTACGGGAGATATAAAAACAGTCTTATCTTCGGGTCTGTCGTCCGATGCAATAAAACAGAGTAATAGAATAACTAATATCTTAAACAGAGGCATCGTATTGCAGTTTTCTGATTATACGAAATGCAAAACTATACTTCTGGCCGGGTTAAACAACGATTTGAATCAATTTTTTTGAAAAATTGATTAACAATGATTATTTTTGCACTAAAGATTTTGATATGTCCGGTAATGTTTATGAAGATTTAAAACTTTTGAACAATAAACTGGACAATTTGTTAAGCTTATATAAAAACCTCAGGAACGAATATCAGGAGCTTAAGAAAGCTGATGAAAATTTAAAGATTATTCTTGAGGAGCGTGAAGAAAGAATAAAGGAACTTGAAATTAAATACGAAAGGGTTAAATTATCAGGAGCACTGTTGGGAGATGGCGTTAGCGCAGGAGAAGCGAGGAAGAAGATAAATGAACTGGTGCGGGAAATTGACAGATGTGTTGCTCTTTTAAACAGATAAAATATACCAATGGATGATAAGCTTTCGATCAGAGTGAATGTGGCTGACAGATATTATCCATTGAAAGTGGAACGGGAAAATGAAGAGAAGATCAGGAAAGCTGCCAGGATGATCAATGAAAAAGTGCTGCAATACAAGCAGCGCTATACAGATAAGGATGTTCAGGATTTTCTGGCGATGGCTGCCCTCCAATATGTGATAAAGCTAACTGAGCAGGAGGAAAAACTGGAAAATGATTATGTCCCGGAAGCCATAAATGAACTGATTCATAAAATTGATTCGGTCATAGAAAATAAAGAGTAACAGCGTTCTTTAAAATAGCAAATAAAATTGCCCGCACTGTTTCTTCATTCATTTTTGAAACTCAACAGTTAAAACTTTGGAGCCCGCCTTGGTCTGGCAGGGACAGGCCTCACCCCGATTCGTCGGGATCACGCTGACGCGTGACATTGGAAGTCCGAACCGGAACAGGAGCTCCAACCATGTAGATTTGGGGTTTTATAAAAGCTGAAGGGACTTTGCGGGTTTTTTATTAACTATAAATTCAAAAAAATATGACAATATTATTGATTTCAATAAGCAGCGTGCTGGCGATAACATTATGCTCTGCTGCTCTGATTACAGGATTCGGGATCGGATTCTATACCTGGCATACGGCACTCAGGAACAAAAGCCGTAAAATAATCAGTGAGGCTGAATCAGAAGCCGAAGTGATCCGAAAAGAAAAGATCCTCCAGGCAAAAGAGCGTTTTTTACAGCTGAAAGCCGAACATGAGAAAGTTATTAATGAGAAAAATAATAAAATAGGACAGGCTGAAAACCGGATAAAACAGAAAGAACTTACGCTTTCACAAAAGATTGAAGAGATGCAGCGCAGGAAGAATGAGGCTGATATTATCCGCGAAAATCTGAACAATCAGCTTGAAATAGTTGAGAAGAAAAGTGAAGAACTTGATAAACTTCATCGCCAGCAGGTTGAAAAACTCGAATTGATCTCAGGATTATCGGCAGAAGAGGCAAAGAACAATCTGATCGAATCCCTGAAGGAAGAAGCTAAAACGGGAGCAATGTCATACATAAATGAGATACTGGATGAAGCAAAAATGACTGCAAATAAAGAGGCCAAAAGGATAGTGATACAGACTATTCAGAGGGTGGCATCTGAGAATGCAATAGAGAATGCAGTTACGGTGTTCCATATCGATTCGGATGAGATGAAAGGACGTATAATTGGTCGCGAAGGACGAAATATCCGGGCTCTGGAAGCAGCTACAGGTGTGGAGATAATTGTTGATGATACACCCGAAGCCATCGTACTTTCGGCTTTCGACCCGGTGAGACGTGAAATAGCCAGACTTGCTCTTCATCAGTTAGTTACAGACGGACG
>DNOQ01000564.1 GCA_003501665.1 Bacteroidales bacterium
TAGAAAAAGAGGAAAAAGAGATCAAACGCGATTATCTCGACAGACACATGCCTCATGTTATCTGCTCCGACCAGGTAAAAAGAGGAGAGAAATTTGTTGTCAAGGTCAAAATGGGTGAAGATTATCCTCATCCGGATGAGTATGATCATTACATCTCAGTTATACAGCTATGGAACCGCGAAACACTTCTTGCAGAAACAAGATATACCGCTGGTGTCTACGGAAACCTGCCTTCCCGGGTTGAAGTTGATTTCTATATTGTTGCTCCCGCCGTCGCAATGAACCTTTCCGCTTTGGCTGTCTGTACCAAACACGGTCTCTGGCAAAGCGAGGATAAGGCTGTAAAGGTGATATAATAAGACAAACCTTTTATTCACATTATTACTGATTTAACAATCGGGTTTATTATCTTTGCGTGCCAATTATATTTTGTCTCATGACAAAAAATGATGATAGGAAAAAAAGCAGCTGGCGCGACAAATACAGGTTCACTGTAATTAACGACACCACCTTTGAAGAGGTATGGAGAGTCAGGCTGACTCAATATAATGCTTTCCTGCTTATTACAGCCCTTGTACTCTTTATTATCGGAGCTACAGCATCTCTTCTGGCCTTTACAAACCTCAGAGAGATCATCCCGGGATACCCCGATATAACGATGCGAAGAAATATCCTTTTAAGCGCGATAAGGCTCGATTCACTTCAACGTGAACTGGAACTGAGAGATAAATATTTCGCCAACCTGAATGCAATAATTTCCGGAAAGGAACCAGTCGGGATCTTTTCAGCACAGGATACAACAGGAACATACAGAGGGATAACCTTTAAAAGATCGCCCGAAGACTCAGCCTTACGGGCACAGGTTGAAAGTGAGGAAAAATATAATCTCAGTGTGGGTTCAACACCAGCAGAAACTATCACAAGTTTTGCAGGTCTCCATTTTTTCCCTCCGGTTAAGGGGATCATTTCAGGAAAATTTGATCCGAGAACAAGACATTTTGGTACAGATATAGTCACAAGGCCCAAATCACCGGTGTCAGCAGCGCTTGATGGGACGGTTATCTTTACCGGATGGACTATGGAAACGGGATTTGTCATCCAGATACAACATCCGAATAACATAGTAACAGTCTATAAGCATAACGCAAATCTCCTTAAGGAAACAGGTGATATGGTCCGCGCGGGAGAATCGATTTCCATTGTAGGTGATTCCGGTGAACTGTATACATCGGGCCCTCATCTGCACATTGAGATTTGGTACAAAGGCACCGCTCTGGATCCTGAAAAACATATACTTTTCTAATCCATCCATCCTGATTATGCCATTGAAAATAGCAATATTGGGATCTACCGGATCAATCGGAACGCAGACACTTGATGTGATATCGAGATATCCTGATCAGTTCGGGATCGAAGTCCTTACAGCAGGTGACAACGCGGATCTGCTTGCAGAACAGTCAATAAAATTCCATCCCGCCTCAGTGGTAATCGGCAATCAAAAACACTACAGAGCTCTCAGAGATAAGTTAAATGGTACCGGCATAAAAGTTTATGCAGGTGATAAAGCCATAGAAGAAATAGCAGCAGATCCGGGTGCAGATATGGTTTTAACGGCAATTGTCGGCTATTCGGGTTTGAGGCCCACAATAGCTGCTATACGATCAGGGAAAAAAATTGCCCTGGCAAACAAAGAAACTCTTGTTGTAGCCGGTTCTCTGATCAGCAAACTATTGGAGAAATCCCGGAGCTCTCTGATCCCTGTCGATTCAGAACACTCAGCAATTTTTCAGTGTCTTGCCGGTGAGAAAAACAGTTCTGTTGAAAAAATAACACTTACTGCATCCGGCGGTCCTTTTCTGAATATGCCATTAAAAGAGATCAGAAAGGTAACTCCGGGTGATGCACTTAAACACCCGAACTGGAACATGGGTGATAAGATAACGATCGACTCTGCTACAATGATGAATAAAGGTCTGGAAGTGATTGAAGCAAAATGGCTCTTCAACCTCGAACCCGATCAGATTAAAGTGATAATTCACCCTCAGTCCATCATTCATTCTTTTGTTCATTTCACCGACGGTTCTGTTAAAGCCCAGCTGGGAATGCCCGATATGAGAATACCTATTCTTTATGCTTTAAGCTATCCCGGCAGAATGAAGTCAGATCTTCCCCGGCTTGAGCTGGACAAATATCCCTCATTCACCTTTAATGAACCTGATCTGAAAAAATTCGGAAGTCTTTTACTTGCATACCAGGCATTGAACCAGGGAGGAAATATGCCATGTATCCTTAATGCTGCAAATGAAGTGGCAGTATCTTCATTTCTTTCCGGAAAGATAGGGTTTATGAAGATACCTGAAGTTGTTGAACATGCTTTAGAAGCAGAAATATTTATTAAGGAACCCGGCCTGGAAGAACTCGAAATCTCAGATAAAAATACACGGGAAACATCCGCCAGATACATTAATAAATTCATTAACATAAAATGACAGTACTCATCAAAATACTCCAGTTCATTACCAGTCTCTCAATTCTTGTACTTATTCACGAGCTTGGACACTTCATGTTTGCAAAGATCTTTAAAACAAGAGTTGAGAAATTTTACCTCTTTTTTGACCCCTGGTTCTCACTTTTTAAATTCAGGAGGGGAGAAACTGAATATGGTATTGGCTGGCTTCCGCTTGGCGGCTATGTGAAAATATCGGGCATGGTAGATGAATCAATGGATATGGAGCAAATGAAACAGCCTCCCCAGACATGGGAATTCAGATCAAAAAAAAGCTGGCAGCGTCTTCTCATAATGACAGGCGGGGTCCTTTTCAATTTCATTTTTGCAATGCTGATATATGTCATGGTTCTCTATTCCTGGGGTGAAACATATCTTCCGACAAATAATGTTAAATATGGCATCGTAACTGACTCTACAGGCTTTAAGCTCGGGCTGAGAAATGGGGATAAGATCCTTTCAGTTGATAATCTGTATATAGAGAATTTTTCCCAGATCATTTCAGATATTTTGCTTAATGAACGTAAAACGATACAGGTTGAGCGGGAAGGACAGATTGTAAATATTGAAGTGACCAGGGAATATATTCAGAGGGTTCTCAAAGGAGAAGGAATGATAGAGCCAAGAACTCCTTTCGGCCCTTTTATTGTAGCTTCTTATGCAAAAGAATCACCGGCAAAAATTGCCGGCATTATGGTCAATGATGAGCTTATAGGACTGGATAATAATAAGTTCGAATGGTATGATGAGTTTCAGGCCTACCTGGCCGCGCATAAAAGCCGGCCGGTAACCATGAATATGATACGTGACGGGCAGCCTGTAAATATTATAGTTACCCCTACGGTTGCAGGTTTTCTCGGGATCGTAAGGACATGGTCGGTTGAAAAGGTATTTGAACTTAAAACAATAAATTACGGTTTTCTTGAATCTGTACCTGCAGGGATAAAAAGAGGATTTAGCACAATCGGAGATTACCTGAAGCAATTCAAACTCATTTTCTCGAAGGATACGAAAGCATATGAGTCACTGGGGGGATTCATAACAATAGGTAGCATTTTCCCCGGTGTGTGGGACTGGCATTCGTTCTGGACACTGACAGCCTTTCTGTCAATTATTCTTGCAGTAATGAACATTTTACCCATTCCTGCACTCGACGGAGGACATGTAATGTTCCTGCTGTTTGAAGTAGTTTCAGGCCGGAAGCCGAGTGATAAATTCCTTGAATATGCACAAATTGCAGGGATGGCACTCCTTTTTGCACTGCTTATTTATGCAAATGGTAATGATGTTGTTAAATTGCTGAGAAAATTCTTTTAATTTTAAAGTGCCTGGTATTGTATTAAAAGAATTAGTAACTTTGTACAAACTTAAATACTTAAAGAGATGGGAAAGATAGGTGCAACAGAGATCATTCTGATTTTACTTGTGGTGGTTCTGCTTTTCGGTGGCCGTAAGATTCCTGAGCTGATGAAAGGCATCGGGCAGGGAATGAAAGAATTTAAGAAGGCTTCAAAAGTCGATCCGGATCCTAAAGAAGAATAGAAACGATATTACGGAAAGAACTCTATAGTTTCGGAAAACCAAAGGGCTGACAGAGCCCTTTTTTTATGCCGGCTCATATTTCTGATTCCTCCGCTGTGGTTCAAAACCGGCTTCTATTATGATTTCCTGAAGATCCACCGCACTGAACCGGTTATCGGAACCGGCAGAGCTTACTACATTCTCTTCGATCATTATCGAACCAAGATCATTTGCACCGGCATGAAGGGATAACATTCCTGTTTCTTTTCCGACAGTTAGTATGGAAGCCTGGATATTCCTTATATTGTTAAGCATAATCCGGCTTATGGCTATCAGCCTTAAATAATCCGGCGGGTTATAACGACTGACTATACCCTTTTCTTCCCTGAGCCTGGTTCCCTTATCCTGAAAAGGCCATGGAACGAATGAAATAAATCCATAATTCTTTTCAGGCTTTTCCTGCTGGAGATCTCTCAGTTTTATGAGGTGGCCGATCCTTTCCGCGTTCGTTTCAATGTGTCCGTACATCATTGTGGCAGAGGTCGGAAGATTTAGTCTGTGGGCTTCCCTCATTACTTCGAGCCATTCAGTCGTTATGGCTTTTGCCGGTGACAGAATTTTTCTTACCCTGTCGGCCAATATTTCTGCTCCGGCTCCCGGTAATGAATCAAGTCCGGCATCAATGAGATTTGTAAGGACTTTCCGATAGTTCATTTTCTCTTTTTTTGCCAGGAAGACAATTTCGGGTGGTCCGAGAGAATGTAGTTTTAATGACGGGTAAAGCTCTTTCAGCTTTCGGAAAAGTGTACAATAAAAATCCAGGCCAAGATCAGGATTCATTCCGCCCTGCAACAGTAACTGATCTCCTCCCAGCCTGTATAGCTCATCGATCTTGCTTTTGTACTGTTCCATTGTTGTAACGTATGCATCAGGTGAATTTGCTTTTCGGCAAAAGTTACAAAAGGAGCAGTGTGAAAAGCAGACATTGGTAATATTCACATTTCTGTCAATAATCCAACCGACTTTCCTGCCGGGATTATTAATTTGCCTCAGTTTATCAGCAATGAACATTAGTTCTTCAAGAGGAGCACTTTCATAAAGTTCCAGACCCTCCTCTGAATCAAGAGGCATCAGGTTCAGTGCTTTAGTGTAGAGATAATCCTGTGGCATGCTGTAAAGGTAACGCATTGAAACCGAAAGAATCAATTATTTGTTTAACTTTACCCTTAAAATTGTCTGATCCGTTCATGAAGCCCGAATTAAGAAAAATATCAGAGATCTCTCCCGATCACTCAGTCGTATGCATATTAGGGAAAAATGAGATCCCCGAAAGAATTAACCTCAGCAAAACGGAAAAAGAATACGCGTTGAAGCAGTTATTTAGGGGAGAGGTGATGGTATTCATTAACTCCTATTCCAAATGTACTTACCTTGTAAAAATCAGGGATGGAGTAACAGGATCCTCACTCAGGGAGGAGATGCGTAAATCTGCTTCAAATCTTAAAAAACTGATCCGTTCAAATAATCATACCGAGCTGGTCATAACCTCAGAAAATGCTTACAGTGAGTCTGTTGCAGATTTTGCAGAAGGTTTGATACTGAGCTGTTACTCCTTCAGGAAGTACAAAACAAAATCAGAAGAAGAAGATGACCGTAATAATTATCCTTCTGTTCTGTTGTTTGCCGACAGCATAAGTAAATCGGAATTAAAATGGCTTGATGATATAACCGATGCAGTATATCTTGCACGTGACCTGATAAATGAGCCTGTAAACCACATGAACTCGACAGCTCTGGCTTCTGAGATAACTAAAGCCGGGGGAAAAGCAGGTTTCAGTGTCGAAGTTTTGAACAGGAATAAGATAGAGGCCCTTAAAATGGGAGGTCTGCTTGCTGTTAACAAAGGCAGTGTCGATCCTCCCGTATTCTGTATTCTTGAATGGCATCCGGGGAAGCCGGTTAATAAAAAGCCGATCATACTGGTGGGCAAGGGAATTGTTTATGATACAGGCGGACTGAATATCAAGACGGGTGATTATATGGCTCTCATGAAAGGTGATATGGCAGGAGCAGCAGCAGTCACAGGAGTCTTTTATACAATTGCAAAAAACAGGATACCTGTGCATCTGGTGGGACTTATACCTATAACCGACAAC
>DNOQ01000619.1:0-1616 GCA_003501665.1 Bacteroidales bacterium
CTTTGGGCGTTCTATTTGTTTGTATTGTTTATCATTAGTGTCCGATAAAATACAGGTCGCTCCTACGGAGCTAAAATAATGGAGGAAACTCATTTCTATAAACAGCTCACTCCTACGGAGTTTTGTTTTATAGAGTCCCGTTAGGGACGTCCTGTTTGTAGAAATTAATCATAAACAAAAAAATGAGCCCCGTAGGGGCGACCTGTATTTAAATGTAATTAAAATCAATAGGTTAACTCATATTTAATAAATTTAGTCGGACACTATTGATTGTTTATAATGAAGTAATACTCCCCCGAAAATGAAAAAAGATACATTAAATCAAATCCAAACCCCATTGTTTCCCGGGAAGATCATTTTTGTAACGTTATTTGCAGTTGTAATAACATCAGGCTGCGCCAATCAGTTGCCTGTTCCTGAAGTTCAGCAATGGACAACACACGAGATCACACTGAATTCAAAAGCATCCTATACGAATTACTATACAGATGTTGAGGTCTGGGCACAATTTACGAACGGCAAAGGCGATACTCTTCTCAGACCTGCTTTCTGGGATGGAGAAAACATCTGGAAAATAAGATTTGCACCTCCCGATACCGGTTCAACGTGGTTCTGGTCAACTTACTCACTACCTTCCGATAAAGGGCTTTCAGGCCGGAAGGGTTCCCTGAGATCGGTTCCATATTCGGACAGCAATCCCCTTCTCAGGCACGGACTTCTGAGAATGTCGGAGGGAAAGCGAAACGTTATTCATGCTAACGGGAAACCCTTCCTGNNCCGATATGTATGCCGAAGGCCCTGACGCGAGGAATACTGTTCTGGGGTTTGCCAGAGGATTTGATGATCTTCATGAAGGACATTTGAACAAACTCAGACCTGATTATTTTCAGTACCTCGATTCTCTGATGCTTATTCTTGTTGATCATGGTATTGTCCCTGTTTACCAGCCTGTTTTTCACGGGTTCGGATGGAAGGGGAAAACTGTTCTCGGCCCGGTTGCAGAACCCGGCGAATATGCAGGATACTGTAAATATCTGGTCGCCAGGTACGGCAGTATGCCCGCCTTCTGGCTTGTCAGCGGCGACGCCCACGGCCTTGACCCCGGGGTGAAACCAGGCGGGGAAATGATAGAAAAATGGGATTGTTATCAGCAGCCAACCGGTATTCATTATAATCCCGCAGACGATTATCTGGCTTCGTGGGCACGAGGGGACAGTTCACGTTGCTTCCATTACAACCGCTCATACCAGGATGAGCCCTGGCTCGATTTCCAGTGGGCACAGACAGGCCACGACGGATTACATCTTTACCATAAAGTCGAAAGAATGTATGACAATAAGCCAACAAAGGCAGGTCTTAACGGTGAACCCACCTACGAAGGAATGGGTAACGGTAAAAACGGCCTTGGCTGGTGGCAGGGAGAAGAGGCATGGAACCAGCTTATGCACGGCGGAACCATGGGTGTTGTTTACGGGGCAGTATGCCTGTGGCAATGGAAGATAACACCCGACGAACCCGGCTGGGACAGCTGGACAAATGCACCGATGTCGTGGAGGGAGGCAATGGCACAGGAAGGCAGTAATTATGCCGGGCTTGTGGCAAAAGCATTCGATGGT
>DNOQ01000619.1:1642-3571 GCA_003501665.1 Bacteroidales bacterium
TTCTATATTTCATACCTCGATAAAGGAGGCACAATAAGTATAAAGAATATGGCACCCGGACTTCCCTTTTCATGGTTCAACCCCTTAACAGGGGACTTTGCCATGGAAGGAAGATCCACTGCGGACGGTATTTTCAAAGCACCCGATAACAATCCCCGGGTGCTGATAATCGGCGAAAGAATGTTCAGATAACATTAATTATTAACAACATGCCGAAAGGATTTATTAAANNNNTCCCGATCATTATTGTCGCCCTTTCCTGGGGTTGCAGTAATCAAGCCGGCAGGCAAAATGCAGAACAATGGGATGTTTATGAAATAACAATAAACGGACCTCTTACAGGAAATCCTTTCATGGATGTAGAATTAGCTGCAGTTTTCAGTAAGAAGGGCGAAAGCATAAAGGTTCCCGGTTTTTATGACGGGAACGGAATTTACCGTATCAGGTTTTCTCCGCCCGGAACCGGTACCTGGAATTACAGAACTGTAAGCAATGTATCTGAACTTGGTGATAAAAAAGGTAAGTTCCGGTGTATAAAGCCATCAGTTAAAAATCATGGTCCTGTGAAAGTCGTAAATACTCATTACCTTGAATATGCTGATGGGGCGCCTTTCTATTCAGTCGGGACCACTGCCTATCAATGGACAAGTGTTGCACAGAGTATTCAGGACAAAACTGTAGAAACCCTTTCCAAAGCTCCTTTTAATAAAATAAGGATGTGTGTTTCCCCGAAATGGTACAGATATGGGAACAATACTGAACCATGGATTTATCCCTTTAAAAGGGAAGACGGGAAGAATGATTTTACACAACCCAATTACGAATTCTTTCAAAACTTTGACCAAAGAGTTCAACAGTTATTGAATCTGGGGATTGAAGCAGATGTAATATTATTTCATGAATATGATATCTGGGGTTATTTTGAAATGGGAAATGAGATGAATGAAAGATATGTTCGCTATATGATTGCCCGGATATCGGCTTATCGTAACGTGTGGTGGTCACTGGCAAACGAATGGGATATTCCACGGCTGAAAGTCGCAATAGACTGGGAAGGGATCGGGACACTGCTGCAGGAGGAAGATCCTCATCATCGTTTGCGCGGGATACACAACTGGTATAACTCTGAAGATCATTTTTATGATCATACACGTCCGTGGATCACTCATGTAAGTGCGCAGACATCTCAGTTTTATAACGCTATTAAATGGAGGGAACAGTATAAAAAACCACTTCTTTTCGATGAAATGCGTTATGAAGGTGATGTTCCGAGCGGATGGGGCAACCTGAGCGGTCAGCAGATGACCAGCTATTTCTGGATGGCCGGCCTGAGTGGCGGTTATGGAACTCATGGCGATACATTCCGGAACGATGCTGATACTGCAGAAACCCGTTGGTGGGGAAAAGGAGGCATCCTGGTTGGTGAAAGTCCTGAAAGGATACAGTTCTTCAGATCGCTTATGGAGCTGGCGCCTGTCAGGGAAATGAAACCTGAGCTTATTGATAATGGCGATCCTGCTAACCTGAACAATAACATCTATGTTTTTTCAAAACCAGGTGAATATTACCTTGTTTATACTGTAAACACCGATCAGGATATAGAAATCAACCTGGATGGTGATGTTAAATACAAAATTGATATCATCGATACCTGGAATATGAAGATTGTCGAACAGATTATTGCAGAACCGGGAAAATTTAAATACAAATCAGTTATACCATTTACGTTGTTAAGATTTGAAAAAAATGAATAGAAGAAAATTTATCCGTAATGCTTCGATAACTACAGCCGGAGTCAGTCTCTCAACAGTAATTCCCCGTGTGGCAGAAATGCCAGCGATTTCGCCCTCCGATAACATAAATGTTGCGCTTGTGGGTTGCCGTAATATGGGCTTCGGCATCCTTCAGCATCATCTCTCAAATCCGGGA
>DNOQ01000056.1:0-627 GCA_003501665.1 Bacteroidales bacterium
T
The DNA here is from genome assembly GCA_003501665.1 of Bacteroidales bacterium. Classification (GTDB taxonomy): domain Bacteria; phylum Bacteroidota; class Bacteroidia; order Bacteroidales; family VadinHA17; genus LD21. The sequence continues at coordinate 2 of DNOQ01000056.1, forward strand.
TTATTTGAGTTTAACATTCAGATTACTATATCAATCTATAAAATTACAAAGGAATATAATATTAGTCAAGTAAATATACAATTTAATATTAGATATTGTTTTTTTAGTATTCAAATATTAATCGAACGAACCTATATTATCTCTCTTTATTGCATGCTCATAAGGTACACTTAATAACTGGCTGGTTCCGGTAATTGTGTAAGTTGTACCTCCTGAAGGATCAGTTTCCGTCTTCAAAAAATAAGGTCCCGAAGACCAGTTAACAGAGGAAAATGATCCCGATATTATCAGTCCGGAACCTATTTCAATAGTTAACAGACCATTGGCATTGGTCTGGGGATTGGGATTATAGGTTTCCTGGTAAACAACAGTTCCGGATGCTGATCCCTGTAAAATACTGATCCTTACGCCTACACTCTTGTTTGTCACAAGAGCTCCGCTGGTGTTCCTTACAACACACTGGTAGCTCATTTTTTGAGGAGATTGGGCAAAAACACTGAGGGTCAGTGCTGTAATTCCTAACAGAGCAAATAGTTTCTTCATGGCAATAATTGTTTATGTGATCTGTAACACTTTGATTTTTAAATATTATACTAAATTAAGAAACAGATTAATACGAGTCAAAT
>DNOQ01000056.1:652-10639 GCA_003501665.1 Bacteroidales bacterium
CCTTCCCCTGCAACATTCGAAAGGGTTGTTGCGTTAAATCAAAAATCTGATATTTGAAAACGGGTTCTTAATATTTAAGAAAAGATTTTTATCTTTATACGCTGTATCTAAAACATTTAACCAATGGCAAGTCTAAAGCTTTTACTCGGATTAATTCCCTCCACTTCAAAATTAGAACTAGCTGAAAAGGCCCTGACAGATGAATATGAAAAACTTAAAGCCTTTACAGGCTCTGATCTCCTCTCCCGATACAATAAACTGAATGACCTCATCAATTCTTCCGATTTCAGGCAGAAAAAAAAGGAAATTGAATCACTTCAGTATAAGAACTCCGAAGAGTATGCAAGGGAAGATGAATTCCTTTCATTGCAAAAAGCAAAGGATATCGCTCTATATTTTAAAACAGTTGCCGGAAGTACCCTGAAAAGATTCCGGGGAATGGATGGTTCTTCAAAAATCAGGGATTTCGAAACTCTGCAGGAATATATAAATTCCTTTGAATTCAAACAGAAGCAGAAAATGAAACCGGTGACCTTCAAAGATACTGACGAATACAGAACTTATCTTGAATTTAAAAATCTCAAAAAGGATCCTGAGATTAAAACCTATTATAAAGCTCTCAAAAAAGGCGAAGCAACAAAATCAAAAGCTGTTGAAAGATTCGAAGAATTAAAGGCGTTTGTAAACAGTTCCGCTTTTCTTGCAAAAAAGAACATGAAACCCATTACTTTCAAGGATTCTGAAGAATATAAAAAATTACTCGAATATAAACGGCTTAAAGAAAGTATTGATATAAAGGAATACTACAAATTCAAAAACTCAAAGGAATATGCAAATTTCCTGAATACTGACGGATCCCAGAGACTGGCAAGATACAATGAGCTCAGGGATTATGTTGCCACAGTTGAATTCAAAGAGAAAAAGAATTATTACCTGGATAAAAAGAGGTTTGAAAAAACCGAAATGTTTAAAACTATTCAGGAATTTGCCAGTCTGAAAAAGAATGAAGATATTATCTGGTATTTTAAAGTAAAAGATTCCGATAAATTCGATCTGCTGAAAAACAGGGAGCTGACATTCTGCGATGAATTCAACGGTGACAGGCTTGATACTACAAAATGGCTCACAAATTATTACTGGGGTGATAAACTTCTTCATGAAAGGTATTCTGTTGAACCGGATCTGCAGGCATACACCGAAAAAGAGAATTTTGAGGTCCGGAACAGTCTTCTGAAGATCATTACAAAACCTCAGAAATTCATGAGCAAGGTTTGGAATCTCCAAGATGGGTTCAGACCAAAAGAATTCAATTTTACATCAGGGATTGTTAATACAGGCATAAGTTTCCGCCAGCAATATGGTATATTTTCAGCCAAGGTTAAACTTGGAAATCCATCGGCAAAATGTGCATTCTGGATGCTTGCCGGTAAGATCACTCCTCACATTGATGTTTGCCGGACTTCAGACGGAAAGGTAATGTTCGATTATTTCCCGGGTACAGAAAAAAGACTCAAATCATCTGTTGGTTCCAGGTATGCGAATGACTTCTACATATATACGCTTGAATGGACACCGGATAAACTTGTCTGGAAAATAAATGATACGGTTGCATTCACCTGCACCACTGATGTACCCCGTGAGCCGATGTATATTCTCTTTTCCGGTGGCCTCGATAAACCGGTCAACAGCATGACAACAATGGAGATTGACTGGGTGAGGGTGTATCAACCCAAAAAATAATCCGGAACATCTTACCCCCTTTCAGGAGGTAGTCATAATCAGTCATCTGACTGATTATGTCCGGGGGTCTTCCCGTTTTAACATAGGGCGTTGCATGCAACACCCTGCAATTACGTTATTTTTTCAATGCTTGTAACTATTGGCACATTTATCCGTCTTTAGCTTGTAATATGGTTTATGACTGTAAAGGAATATAACAGATCTGTTGAAGAGTATGCCGATTCTGTTTACCGCTTCATACTTGCAGATATAAGGGATGAAGAACGGGCGAATGATATCGTTCAGGACACTTTCGAGAAACTGTGGAGAAACGTTTCAGAGCTTGATTTTACGGTGGTTAAATCGTGGCTCTTTTCAACAGCATATCATGGCATGATAGATATTATCAGGAAGGAAAAAAGGATGACAATACTTGAGGATAACCATACAAGAGAACTTGTTTACGAATCCCAGTACAACGACCTGAATGAGATACTTCATGCAGCCCTGGAACGACTGCCTGAACATCAGAGATCTGTAATTCTGTTACGCGATTATGAAGGATACAGCTACCAGGAGATAAGCGAAATAACCGGGATGAGCGAAGCTCAGGTCAAGATAAATATTTACCGGGGAAGGGTAGCCCTTAAAAATTATATAGGTAAGATTGAAACTGTTATTTAATGATGCAGCCCGACAGATCATATTATGAAATATGGATTGCCGACTGGCTCGCGGGAAATCTTGACAGTGAGCAAATAAAGCTTTTTCAGGAATTCCTGGATCGTAATCCTGACCTGAAAGAGGAAGCAGAATCCCTGTTAGTTACAGCAGTCTCACCTGAAAAAATCTCCTTTAAAGGAAAGGAAAGGTTTAAAAGAAGTGCGAAAGACCTTACCCCGGCCCAGGTGGAATACCTTTCTGTGGCCTGCCTCGAAAATGATCTTTCGCCAGAGCAGCTTGATGATCTGAATGAATGTACAGATAATGACCCGGACTTACGGGAACTTTCTGAATCGGTCAGGAGAATGAAGCTTATTCCGCCCGATTATAAGTACTTGTTCAAAGAGAGGCTAAGGAAGAGAACCATGACTGAAGAGATCCTGCGTCTCAGTATTAAAGCATTAAGTGCTGCTGCCACAGTTGCCATTTTAGTTTTTATCTCTGTTCTTATATCAAGAGAGATAAAACAAAGGATCAATCTTACAGCCACTGACGAAACCCGTGAAATTGAACCTGTAATCCTTTATTCAGAGGTTTTATATGAAAGTGAAGATGAATCACCCCCGGCTATATCACAAAAGGTAAATGATGCCGTAGACCGGGCTCTGATTCCTGATACCGGATCCGATGATCAATCAGCTGTTTCGGTGACAGATGATAATAATCTTACAAATCTAAGAGCCAGTTTATTAACCGGACCGGGTGAGATAAGAACAGCCGGTCTGCCCGATTTCAATATTTCGGTTATTAAAGAACCGCTTAATTATACGCTTGTTGCCTCAAACGTGCCATATCGTGAACCTTTGTATGATGACAGGAATGGTCTGACCAGATTCCTTGCAAGAACTTTCCGGGAAAAGATCCTGAGGGAGGATACCGGAAGCGATGCACCTGTAAGACCTTATGAAATTGCATCAGCCGGAATTAACGGTATAAGCAGACTTTTCGGATTTGAGATGGCACTGGTCAGTATCACTGATGACCAGGGAGAACTTAAATCACTCTATTTCAGCTCCAGACTTCTGAAAATAAATGCACCTGTAAAGAAAGATGAAGCGATGCAGTAACTTTTAAATCAACTGTACGTCTCAGCAGAAAACACTACACCCATGAAGAGAAATTTTACACAAATAAAAAGATTGGGACTGATAATGTTCCTTGCAGTATACCTGGTCCAGGGATTCGGACAGAAGAGCTCCGCTGCCAGAAATACAACCACAAAGGATTCAGCTGTTACTGATTCCGGTGAGGCCTTAAAGGTTGTTGTCGGAAATGACCTTTTAATAATTCAGGATGGGAAAGAAGCTTTGAAAGTTAAAGTGGGCAGCAGGGGTATTACAATACTTGAATCACTTGAAGCCGGGGAACCCAGGATCCGTATTGAAAAATATGATGAAAACACGGAAGATTATTTTACACCGGGAAACCGATCTCATTATTACCAAGATAAGGAGAAAGAGAGAGCTGAGAGAAGAAGCCGGTTCAAAGGACACTGGACAGGGATCGAATTCGGATTCAATAACTATCTCACCCCGGATAACAGTCTTACTCTGCCTGAAAGTATCGACTACATGTCGCTTCATTCAGGAAAATCACATAATTTCAATATCAACGTTGCACAAACAAGTCTGGGTCTTGCAAGGCGCATTGGCTTTGTTACAGGCCTGGGAATTAACTGGAATAATTACAGATTCGATAAAAACAATAATATCATAAAAGGAGAAAACGGAGTAATTGATAAATATGATCCCGAAATGATCCTTAAAAAATCAAAATTTTCAACCTTATATCTTACCCTCCCGGTTTTGCTGGAATTTCAGATACCAGCTGACCATAATCATCTCAATATAGCTGCAGGACCCATAGGGGCAGTGAAATTATATTCCTGTTCAAAGATGATTTTTGAGGGAAACGACAAGGTAAAATCAGAAGATGATTTCAGTCTCAATATGTTGCGCTATGGTGCAACGGCCCGGATAGGATATGAGAATATCCAGGTTTACGGAACATATTATTACACTTCGCTGTTTAAATCAGGAAAGAGCCCTGGCGGAATCGATCTCTATCCTTTCGAAATAGGTATTGCATTTACGATAGATTAAAAGGGTTACAGATCGGACAGATATAGTATCTTTATACAATCACCAAATCTGTCCAGACTAATGAATCTGTTATTAATAAGTAATTCCACCAATCCGGGGGAACCTTATCTCGACTATCCGAAGCACAATATCCGCGAATTTCTGGGGCCGGAACCTGTTGAGGTACTGTTTATCCCCTATGCAGCCGTTACATTTTCATATGATTTATATGAAGAAAAGGTATCAGAGCGTTTCCGCGAAGCAGGGCATAAAATTATTTCAATACATCACTTCGGCGATCCCGTAAAAGCTGTCCGTGATGCAGAAGCTATAGCAGTGGGAGGCGGAAATACATGGAAACTGTTAAAAATCATCAGGGATAACAATCTTATCAAACCGGTAAGGGATAAGGTCACCGGGGGAATTCCTTACATAGGCTGGAGTGCAGGATCAAATGTGGCTTGTCCGACTATGATGACCACAAATGATATGCCTGTGGTTCAACCTGATTCATTCAGTTCATTTGATCTGATCCCATTTCAGATAAACCCTCATTATCTTGATGCCAATCCGGAAGGTCATGCAGGGGAAACCCGTGAGCAGAGAATAATGGAATTCATTGAAATGAATCCTCATCTATATGTTGTGGGATTACGTGAGGGCACAATGCTGGAAGTCAGGAATGAAAAAATTCGTCTGATGGGCCCGCGGAAAGCCAGGATATTCAAACAAGGGATCCCGCCTTATGAACTTGGTGATAAAGATGATTTCTCATGGCTCCTGAAAAACAGATAATATTCAGATTCTCTCAAATAAATTAACTTTGTTCACCGTTATCCGGCTACAAATGTGTTTTACCGGTAAGTGGATGAAGTTATTCCTGAAAATAGTTAAAACCGGAGCCCTGGTTATTGTTGGGTTAGCTGCAATAATGTTTATTGCTGCAATCCTTGTTCAGGATAAAGTGGCAGGCATTATACTACGGTCTCTCAGTAACGACATTTCAACAAAATTTGAGATCGGTTCAGTTAAACTCTCATTTATCAAAAGATTCCCCAGAGCCACTCTTGACCTTAAAGATGTACTGGTTCATTCATCCCCCGGATTTGACAGGACATGCTTTGGAGAGAACGATACTGATACATTGCTTGCATCGCGATCAGTTATCATGGAATTCCGCGTAAGAGATATTATCAAAGGTTATTACAATATCAACAGAATTGGTGTTAAATACGGATTTCTGAAGATCTTAACCGATACTGCCGGTATGGTAAATTACGAGATCAAATCTGAAAATATATCTGAACAGGACAATCAACTTGTGATAAATCTTGAAGGTATTCATATCAGCGATCTGGAAGCTTATTATGATAACCGGGCAACAAAACTGGTAATAGCCGGAATGATGGAGAACGGGCGTCTCAGAAGTAAAATTTCAGGTGATGAAATTGATTTTACTGCAAAGGGAGACCTGAGAATTGATCTCTTTTCCCTGTACAACTTTAAAATTACAAAAAATATCAATGCCGGTGTCGATGTCAGGCTGAACAGTTCGGAGAGCAGAATCCGGTTCGATAAAAGCTTCCTTACATTCGACAATAACAGATTCGGCATGGCTGGTTCTATTTCATCAGATAACATTCTTGATCTGTTGGTTACAGGAGAAAATATTAATATTTCGGGTTTAAAAAGCTATCTCCCCGAAAATTTCCTCAGCAAAGCGAATGCCTACAATCCCGGAGGCATGCTCACGGTTGAAGGCAAAATAAAAGGAGCTGCAACAAGGACATCCAATCCGGGTTTTGATATAAGTTTCCTTGTGCAGGATGGAAGGGTCACCTATAAAAATTCATCTCTTTCAATCCGAAATGTATCCCTCAACGGATCATTTACAAACGGATCAAAGATGATCCCTCAAACCAGTTCATTGAATATAAGTAATTTTAAAGGTAAACTTGGATCGTCAGTCTATACGGGATCCCTGTTGCTTTCCGATTTCAGTTCACTGCATGGTAACCTTGAACTAAAGGGCACTCTGATACCTGCCGAACTAAAGGAATTCTTCAATCTGAAGGGTATCTCTTCACCCAAAGGATCAGTGGAGATAGATCTCAGAACACGGGGAATGCTCCCGGCAAAACAAAAATTCCGGCCTTCCGATCTGGTTACCCTGCAACATGATGCCCGCCTCAATTTTAAGTCATTCGGTATAAACGTAATGAATGATAAAATAAAGATCGATAACACAACGGGTCTCATTAACGTATCGGACAAAACAACTGCCAGAGATCTTATTTTCACATATAACGGACAGCAGATAAAGCTGAACGGCACCTTTACCGGATTACCTGAATGGCTGGCAGGAGAAACTGTTACGTTAAAAGCATCCGCTTCGGTAATTGCTGACAGAATTGATGCCGGATCATTTATTCCCGTTAAACAAACGGAAAATAAAAATCCAGCTCCTGAGTTACCTTTTTCCCTCCCCGGTGATATGATCCTTGATGTGGATTTCAATATAGGTAATTTCTCCCATAAAAATTTCAGTGCCCGGAATGTAAGCGGGATCCTTGATTACAAACCAGGGAATTTGAACTTTAAAAATTTGACATTAAATTCACTGGATGGATTTATCTCAGGTGATGGTTTTCTTGTTCAGAACAGTGACAGGACATTCATGCTTAAAGGCACATTCAATCTTAATGAGATAAATATAAAAAAGACCTTTTCAGTTTTTAATAATTTCGGTCAGAGTTTTATCAAGGATGAAAATCTTGAAGGGATCCTTTCCGGTTCGCTAAGCATTCTGATACCTATGGATGATATGCTGCGCCCTTCAGTCAGGTCAATGCTGGCGGAAGGAAAATATATCCTTAAAAAAGGAGCTCTGGTAAATTTTGAACCGATGAAAGAGCTGTCCGAATTTATTGATATATCAGAGCTTGAAAATATACGCTTTGAGGAGCTGGCAAATGATTTTTTCATAAGAAATAATTCTCTTTACATGCCTCAGATGGATGTGAGATCGTCAGCGGCAGACCTTTCCATAAACGGCAGGCACGGTTTTGACAATGATTATGAGTATCATGTCAGAATACTGCTTTCAGAGATACTGAGTAAGAAAATCCCGAAACCCAGACCAAACACAACTCAATTCGGTGCGGTCAAGGATGACGGGCTGGGAAGAACATCACTTTTTCTGAAAATTGAAGACAGGGGCGATGAGGTAAAAGTAAGTTATGATGTAAAAGCTGCCGGCACTCAGGTAAGAAGTGAAATGAGGAAGGAGAAACAGTCTCTGAAGAATATTCTCAATGAAGAATACGGATGGTTTAGAAATGATTCATCGGCGGTCAGCAAACCTGCTTCAACCGGCACACCAAGATTCAAGGTTACGTGGGAAGAGACTGACAGCGTAAAGGTTACGACAGAAGAGCCGCCATCGGAAAAAAGAGAACCCATAATAAGGAACCCGTTCAGAAAAAAATAGTTACTCTGAATACTTACCGACATAAGACACCCTGGATGCTTTTCCTGTTCCTGTTTGCTATCCTGACAGGTTCGGGTTCACTAATTTACACCCGGTTTCTTATTAATATACTTAAAAATGAAGAGCGGAAGAAGGTTGAGCTCTGGTCCGAAGCAACAAGACTGATCACTATCGCAGATACCACTCAGGATATTGAATTTCTTTCCTCAATTATTGAAAACAATATTACGATCCCGGTCATCCTGACTGATGATTCTGATAATATAATCAGTTCCGGAAACTTTGATTCAAAGAGAATGCGTAATCCTGAATATCTCAATCTGCAGCTCCGTAAAATAAAAAAGAAGAACATACCTATTATCATTGATCTGGGTAACGGCTACATGAACCGCATATATTACAAAGACAGTATTATACTTACCCAGCTGAATTATTATCCTTATGTACAGACCGGTATAATTATTTTATTCATTTTCGTGGCATTTCTCGCATTCCGTTCTTCGAGGAAAGCCGAAAACAATCAGATATGGGTAAGTATGTCGAAGGAAACTGCACACCAGCTGGGAACGCCAGTATCATCGCTTGCAGGATGGGTTGAGATCCTGCAGCAGAATTATCCTGAATTATCAATGTCGAGGGAAATAGCTCTTGACGTTGAACGGCTCGAAAAAATAACTGAAAGATTCTCGAAAATAGGATCAAGACCCTTTCTCAGGGATGAAAATGTGATCCCCGTAATCCTGCGTACTATTGATTACCTCAAATCACGAACATCATCAAAAGTCAGTTTTATATTTGATTTTGACAGCTCCAAATCAGTAATAATACCTTTAAATACCGCACTGTTTGAATGGGTGATCGAAAATATCTCAAAGAATGCAATTGATGCGATGGAAGGAAACGGGATCATTACATACCGGATAAATGAAACCGGCAATAATGTAATTTTCGATATATCGGACACGGGAAAAGGTATACCTAAAAGAGCGTTCAAGAAAATATTCAGTCCCGGATACACCACAAAACAAAGAGGCTGGGGTCTGGGTCTTTCACTTACAAAAAGGATTATTGAGGAATTTCACAACGGAAAGATCTTTGTATATCATTCAGAACCGGGTAAAGGTTCGTCAATAAGGATTGTTCTTAATAAATGAAAGAAATAACAAATGTTGCGGGTTACTGATCTGATGGAATGAAGAGACACGACATTGAAATAACTGCCCCGGCAGGCTCGTGGGAATCGCTTATGGCAGCCATCCGGGGTGGCGCCGGCTCGGTTTATTTTGGTGCCGGTGACCTGAATATGAGAGCAAAATCATCCTTTAATTTTCAACCCCGCGACCTCGGGAAAATTGCATCACTTTGTAAGGATAACGGCCTGAAAAGTTATCTCACACTGAATTCCGTGATCTATGATACTGAAAAAGAAAGGATGAAAGAGTTAATTGATGTTGCCAAAGAGAGCGGCATCGATGCAATTATAGCTTCCGACATTTCCGTAATTGAATATGCCTTCCGGAATGGTATTGAAGTGCATCTGTCAACCCAGCTCAATATTTCGAATTCAGATGCTCTTAAATTTTATTCACGGTTTGCAGATGTAGCAGTACTGGCAAGAGAGCTTAATCTCGACCAGGTTAATCAGATCCATGAAACAATAAACAGGGAAAATATACGCGGCCCAAAGGGAGAATATGTAAAGATAGAAATGTTTGCGCACGGAGCTCTCTGCATGGCCATATCGGGTAAATGTTACCTGAGCCTTCATGAACACAATAAATCAGCCAACAGGGGTCATTGCTATCAGAACTGCCGCAGATCATATATTGTAACAGATAAGGAATCGGGGTATGAACTTGAGATCCACAATCAGTATATTATGTCGCCAAAGGATCTCTGCACCATCGGATTCATCGATAAAATGCTTGAGGCCGGTGTCAGGATCCTGAAGATTGAAGGCCGCGCCCGTTCTCC
>DNOQ01000365.1 GCA_003501665.1 Bacteroidales bacterium
CGAAATCATATTTTTCGAGAAGACCGGCTGATTTCCATTTTTCTCCATCTTTTGAAACCAATATCCGGATCTTGCCATCAATTCCACTGGGCCAGGGCACATGTCCGCCTCCCTCGCGAAAAGTACAGTAATATTTCCCTTCGTATTTTATAATATCCGTAAAAGCATTATGTTCGGCCTGATCCCATATTTTCCAGACCCTGAATTCACTATTTTTTTGTTGTGCATAAATGTTTATTATAAATAAACAAGAAGCTAATAACAATGCCGATTTTTTCATATCCGGTTTTTTATTGATTGTCTTTGGTTTAGAAACATAGAGCTGCCAGGTTTTTCATATCCGGATCATCAGTATTCCGTCAGAACAGGATTGCCATGTCATGAAATGTCAACATGAAGAAGTTATTGTATTATCTAACTCATCAACACCGTATTGTATTATCCTGTCTATATCGTATTCCTGCCTCACATATCTAAAAAAATTTTCCTGGGCCCACCGTGAAAACATGTATAAAGCTATCAGAGCCGTTGACATTTCATAGTTGGTAGTAATTACACTGGTTTGGTGACCGGTATCGGTAAGCCTGCGTACTTCCCGTAATTCAACTCCGTTGAGTTCTACCTGTTTTTCGCATAGTTCCATAGTAGTTTCCACCTCGGTATCAATATCATAAACAGAAAAATCTTCCTCGTCCCATTGATCTTTTACATTTTTTCTGTAGGTGATCACCGCTATGCGGAAGCAATCCCATAGATGCTTGAAAAAGGTTGGACTGTATACTTCTCTGTCGAACACCAGGGTGAACCTTAGGAGTGACTCGTCCTGGTCAAGATCTTCCTGGCTGACTCTGCCATCGGTCAGCTCAAGAAAGCGGGGAGCCAATTGGGTTGTGATCATCTCCTGAAGCTTCTCATTCACTTGGCCGGTCACATAAAAATAGGGCAGCCCATCAGCATTATTCACCCAGAATTCAACCATCCCGGGAAGGCAAAGCTTTTGGCGGCTAATATGTTTTTTGCCCAGGTTGGCAAGGTGACCATGATAAACCTGAACATGACCATCGATATAATATATACTCGTGTCTTCCTGGTTTATCCAATCCTCTGAAAGATAGGCATTCCATTCGGATTCTCTTTCCTGAACGCTTAACTCTTTGATGATCCCCCTCCGACAACGGGCTTCCGGGATCCTGTCCAAACCCAGCAACTTTCCCATCTCGCCAGGACTAAAGTGCCTGAGTTGTTCCACGCTCTTAATGCAGCACAGGTACATGAACGCCAGGGCAAATATCACACTATCAAAATCATAGTATCCCGAATGCCTCCCGGAATAGTATTTCTTATAACTCAAAAGTCCGTTAGCTAACAGAAATGGAAGTAAAAGTGGTAACGGATAGCACTTTCACTAACCCCTATCGCTTTTGCCGTGCCTTGTTGTGAATGGCCAAGTTCTAATTAACGCTGAGCCTCTTTTATCTTTTCTGCAGTAAACTTGTGGCATTGACCCCGGGTTTCCTTCCTGTTAAAAAAATGAGACATACCCTTTTCCCTTAAATCCTTGGCATAGCGCTCTACATTTTTCTTGTTCACCCCTAACGCCTCGCTCAACTCTTTAATACTGCAGAATTTATTATTGACTAGAGTCGCCAATACATAACGGTATCCATTCTTATCGTCTACCGCATAGCAATAGACCGGCATACCGTTTACAAGGTAATGGACAAAATTATCTATCTGCTTAAATCCAACCTGATAATTGACCATCTTTAAATCTTTGGGAAAAAGCGGAAGTATCTGCTGCATATCTGATTTTTTTCAGCTAATTTACGACATTTTGTGTTTGCGACACAGAGAACGTAACTGACTGATACCCTGAGAGGGGGTCAGGAGCCCTGAAATTAGTGAAGTACACTTTTAATTTCTATAAAGTAATCTATGTACAAATGTAAAATTATTTTGGAACAACCAAACTGTATAAAATAATTAAAATCTAGAACAAACCAATCTGTTAAAATTCAGATTTATAGTCCAGTCAACCAGCAGTGTGTTCATACTCTTACCATAACTGTATTTCATCAGCTGTAAACACGAATTTACCATCGTCAGTGGTAAAATAGCATTCCCCCCCGATCAATACAAATTTATTCTTTATTAGGAATACTCAAGAGATCTGAATTGGAATAGTTGGAAGGACTAATCAGCGCTTCATGGCACTATTGCTTTATGTTCTTTTAAGAACGATTTAATAGAACCTATCGGGATATTCAAAGGAGTCGTATTGAGCTTATTTGATAAAGCGGCACTTGCACCTGCAGCCTGACCCATTGCCATGCATGAAGCCTGAACCCTTAATGCCGAATTAGCCATCCTGTCACTACTGACACAACGGCCGGCCACTATGAAATTTCTGCTGTTTTTCGGGATCAAAGCTCTCAATGGTACAGTAGGTACTATCCCATCCCTCAGATGATCAGGTACAACTCCATCTTTATCGTGCAGATCTATAGGATAAAAGGAGTAACAAACAGAATCATCAAAGATTTTTCCGGATACATAATCCTCCCGGGTTATTTTATAAACCCCGTCAATACGGTAAGTTTCCCTAACTCCGGTTTCGGGTTGCATGGAAACAATCTTAATGTTCTCGCAACCCGGAAGTTCGCGCAGGAAACGCAAGGTATTTAAAAGGGAGGAACGTCCTTTTATATTAGTCAGGGTATTTGTTTCTGAAGTAGTGGAATCAGCTCCCATGACATGTTGTATATTGTCTCCGGCACTTCTGAGAAGTCCTTCGATATTATTCCGGAAATCTTCCCTTATTAGTCTACCCTTTTTTACTTCCTCATCATATCTTTTCCGGATCATTTCCATATCAAGAGATTTAAGATCATATCCGCCAATTCTGAATATCAGGGAGCCAGGTTGTATTTCCTCTTCTTTTAAAACATTAAATCCGGCAAGTGACGTTAAAGAAGCATTTCCGGTGCAGTCGACCAGTTGATCAGCGATTATTCTGGTTTGGGTGCCTTTACCGATTGTATGAACTATCCATCTGTTACCTTTAAACTGAACATCTACAGGTGTTTCGTAATAACGCAGCTGAACTCCGGACTCCAGACACTTTTCCTCTGCAAGGAGAGCATACAGATATCTGTTTATCCGGACCTGATGTTGCGGGTGATTTTTTCCAAATGGTATTGAGAAATCAGGTAGTATGTCATCATTCAGGTCGACGGTTTCTGTAACTAATTCCCAGCCAATGCCGCCAATAATTTGTTTTCCCCATGCATGGAATAATCCGGGGAAACCGACACCTCCTGTGGTTATTGTACCTCCCAGCTGGCTTCCGTTTTCTACAATTATTGTTGAGCATCCGGCACGGGCAGCCTGTATTGCTGCTATTACACCCGCGGTACCACCACCAACAACCAGAACATCGGTATTTACAGTTTTAATCCCATTCCCGGACATTTCTTTTAATCCGGCTGAATGCCCTATGACAGGGAAAAAACTTCCCAATGAGATGCCCCCCAATATCTTAAGTATTTTTCTTCTCGCAATTTTTGTCATAACTTTTTTATTTATTGGAAATCCCGGCCATTCTTTTAAAAGTACTGGGATAAAAATAGCTAAAACCCCGGATTCTTATCTGTTTCAAGCTGGCGGAGGTACACAAAAAAACCGGGATAGCTACTACTCCGCCCATGATCTGTGTATAGTTTTCTTATAAAAAGAACAGAAAAACAATTAAGATTGACAAAAACCAAGGATAATGCTTGCCGATAGAAATACAAGTCCATCCGATAAGCCAAAAACGGTTTGAGAATACCCTGAATCTCATACTTGTCAGATTCCAATATCAATTTAAAAACTGAGGTCGTCCAAAACATTATGAACAACCTTCGTTCCTTAATTAAAAATCCTCTGTGTAAGTAAGCTTAATATCCGGGATTTTGTGGCATCGGACTGGTTAAATTTGCGTCGATAACTGTTTGTGGAATCGGGAAAAGAGTATCTCTTGGTACTATTTTCTCTCCGCTGAAAAAATTAATATATCTTTGAAGATGGAGTGCTCTTGCTATGGGATTTGTACCTCCTCCGATCTGACCGGTGTTCTTTTTCAGTCGCTAGCGCTCCCCTGAGCGTTATTACCCTCATAGGTATCTCTGCCCCTGTATGTCTTATTCTTTTATTTCTTTTTATTCTTGTTTTATCTGTATTCCAAATTTAAGAATCTCACTTACAACTGGGTTCTCTTTGTTAAAATCCGTAATTAAAAACGGATGTGGTTCTATTCTCAAATCAACTTTCCTTCGTAATTTCATCATATCAATTTGAGCATCAATTATGTCAGCAACATTTTTAACAACTATCGCTATATCTATATCACTATCCGCATGGTTTGTCCCTTTTGCAAATGAACCAAACAAAAAGGCTTGCAAAATCACATATTTACTGCTAAGTGTATTAATATATTGATTAGCTATTCTTAAAGCTTCTCTTTTATCCATAATTGCAATATTTTTATTTTTTCAATCCACTCAGTCGTAAAATCAAACGTACATTTTTTATAAAAGGCTTCTTTGTAACTGTCATAACGGGCATTTATATTGAAGGTTGTAATAGTATCTAACCAATCCAAATATTCTTCAGTGAACTGCAGACCTGATAAATTTGCCAATTTGGTTAAATCGTGGGTTAAAGGGGCGTGTATCCCTGTCTTTCTGACAATATTTGCTTTCAGAAGCCTTTCAATCACAATGTGCCCAATAAACAATGCCCACTGGTAATCCCTGGAATCATATAAATGAATCATTGTGTTAAAATCCTTGTCAGAAGTATCAATCCAATGATTATAAGTCTTTTCTATGTTTATATTGTCATCCATTATAATATTTTATTCAAAGATAATCATTTCAATTCTTAAAGGGAAATCTACTAAAAACTAATTTAACTATCTGTATATTTAAGTGTTGTGTGAGTAGTTACAATTATTTTACCACCTTCCACTTCGTTCTGCAAATCTGCCGGTACTTTCTGGTTAATATTAAATGATGGTCCTGATAATGAAAGATTTTTGTTTTTGTGAATAGAGGAATTATTATGAAATACAAAAATACCCTGTTGCCGCGTTTAATTCATTTAAGATTCGTATCGGTTTCATGATCACCCGGATCTACCCAACCTGTCTGATAGTTTATAATTTCTCCATTCATATATCTTTCATAGAAATTCCAGTTGGCAGGATTGTCAAAACCGTAATTATCAAATATATCCCCATTTCCGAGTACCCTGGGATCATTCTGATTCTGCAGCTCATTCATTAAAATTGTATTCATTCTTTCTTTCAGTTCCCCGTAATCTGATAAGCCTGCCAGATTAATCAGACACTCCGGATCAACAGCGATATTATATCCCGAGTTTGACAGTTGATTTTTTCAACTAGGTAATATTAAATGCATTACTCACGCAAAAAAATTTTGTGCCACTACATTTCTGTTTTCCGTAATATTTTTGGTGGGATTCTCATCCCGATAGTTTTTATCAGATTTTGGGCATTGGGAGGTATGTCTGTTCTAACCCAAATGGTTTGTTTTCTAACTTTTACTGGGATTGCCATAACCCGGTTCAGTTCATCCATTGCCTGAACCACTGTCAACGCTCTTGTCCGGATAATTTTCTTTTCAATTGACTTTTTATCAAGATTATCGTTACTTACTCTGAGTAATTTTGTTAATTGGGCTTCACACAAATATGCCAGAAAACACAACATCAGATGTCCGATAATTCTCTTGTCAGTCCAATGGAACATGGGACGGGTTTTGAGTGTTCCCTTGATCTCTCCAAAGGCATCTTCGATTTTCCATAATTGTTTGTAATGGGTAACGATCTCTGAACAGCGGATCAATACTTTCATCAATAATATGACTGTTGTTGATACTCACGAGCATCTGCTGAGCTTTACCAGATTAAAACAAAGAACGACCGCTATGTAGTAAGAATGGATAAA
>DNOQ01000373.1 GCA_003501665.1 Bacteroidales bacterium
TGAGGAAATGTTCAGCTTTCTCACCGAAGAGGCGAATAAAAGAGGCATATGGATCATCCGGGTGTAAAAGACGGTCTTAAGGCTCCTGGACGTTCTGATGAGCCGCCGATAGTACTTCGTGGTCATGATTCCGATGCAAAACAGGTGATTGATGAAGCTTTAAAAACATACCGTAACCTTTATACCATGTTTAAATATAACGGGGAATCACTTACAACCTATGAACCCCGCGACGAATGGATAACCAACCATACCAGACTGAGTGAACTGGGTTCTGTTAATATTTCATGAATCCGGGGTTTAAAGTTGAAGGTACCGGAGCTTCAGTCTCTTTTAACCATTCCAGTAAATCCTTAAGCAGTTCATCACGCTTGTTTACTTCAAGATTGCAAAGGTTATTTCTTTCACTTATATCATTCGTCAGATTATAGAGCTCCACCGAATTGTTCCCAGATATCATTTCCCTGCCACCGCCCAGTACCCATTCCTCATAAAATAAAAGCAACTTCCAGTCATCTTTACGGATAACACTTACCGGACGTGTTCTGAAGGTTGTGTCGCGTGAGTCCTGTTTCAGGCCTGAATAAGACTCCAGATATGCCGGGAAATGCCAGAAAAGCTTATCCCTTTCTGTTGATTTCTCACCCTTAAGCAATGAAAGGATACTTATGCCGTCGAGAACATAGTTATCAGGTTTTTCAATTCCTGCAATTTCAAGGAATGTGGGATAGAAATCCGTGCTTATAACAGGCACATCGCATACGGAACCAGGTTTCACTTTCCCCGGCCAGTATACAAACATCGGTTCACGGATTCCTCCCTCATAGAACATCCCCTTACCTCCCCTTAAAGGTCTCTGACAGGTATAAGTCCCATGTCCGCCATTATCAGAAAAGAATATCAGAACCGTATTTTCACTCAATCCCAGTTCCCCGAGTGTTTGATTCACTCTTGCCACACTCTCATCCACACTTTGTATCATTGCAGCATAATCAGGATCGTTATGACAATCCAGACCCGTTTTTTGCCTGTATTTTTCAATTATTTCTTCTTTAGCCTGAATGGGTGTATGTACTGCATGGTGTGACAGAGACAGGAAAAATGGCTTACCTGTTCTACCCGGATTGTTTTCAACAATGAATTTTATGGCTTCATCAGTCAGCCGGTCAGCCAGATATTCACCATCAGTATTGAAATGTCCTCTCGGATATCCTAATTCATTACGATCAAACCCGATATCAAATCCGTGTTCCACAGGAGTATGTCCTATATGCCATTTCCCTATGGCAGCAGTTTTATAACCGGCCGGTTTAAGGGCTTCGCTGATTAAAATTTTATCAAGAGATATTTCTTCATTATTCCTGACAGGGATCAATCGTCTGTCTTTCGATTGTCCCCGATCTGAATTGCCGACTGTATAAAGTCCATGTCTGGGCGTATACTGCCCTGTCAGAAGACAGGCCCTGGTCGGAGCACTGTTGGCAGCATTGGCATAAGCCTGGGTGAAGATCATACCCTGTGCAGCCAATCTGTCAATATTGGGTGTCTCATAATATTCCGACCCCATATAACCAAGATCCTTCCATCCCATGTCATCAATAAGAATGAAAACAATGTTAGGTTTAGTTTCCGGTTGTTTTTTACAGGCAAATCCCATTCCTGCAATAGCAGCGCAGACTATAACTGGAATTGATTCTTTCATAATATAAGGTATCAGATTATTTTCTGTTGCAGGTTGAAGGTTGAAGGTTGCCAGCCTTCGTTGAAACTTTGGCTGGTTAACCATGATGCTGAATGAAAATTGGAGTATTTACCAATTGCCAACTGCCTTTTGCCAACTGCCAACTCCTTACTTTTGAACAGCAATTTTCCCGAACAGGTCCCTGAAAACAGCATCCCTGTTAACCGAAGTGGCCATCCTGATAAAATGCCTGGTGTGGTCAAAGCTGTAAGTTACCTGGTCTGTAAGAACAGGACTGTGTTCAAGATTGGCAGGCAGCCATGAAGGATTTACCAGCCAGGCCACAGCAGTAACATCCCAGATCACTTTCGACCATGTATCACGTCCGCCGCTGTATTCAATGGTCATATTCAGCAGATAATCGGAAAGTTGGTTTCTTCCCTTAAGATAGGTCGTCATTTCCGGAATGGTCGTATGAAAATGTGAGATAACATTTGCACATGGCATAATAACCAAAGGCACACCCGAGTTGAGCACCACCCTGGCAGCAAGAACATCCTGCATAAGGTTGAATTCTTTCTGATGAGGCCAGTAAAGAGTATTACCTCCCAGCCAGACGACTACTATATTCCCGATAATCTTTGGCTCAATTAACAGTGCTGAGGCTATGTTGGTTATACATCCTACAGGAACCACATAAAGCGGATCTTCAGGACTTGATGCCATAGCCTTTTTCACCAGATCGAGAGCAGCTTCACTGCGGATCGGTCTGGATACATCTTCCAGATACCTGTCAGAACCTTTAAAAGCAAAACCTTCCGGTGATT
>DNOQ01000436.1 GCA_003501665.1 Bacteroidales bacterium
GTCTGAAATCTGCCGGTATCAAGCCCCCCCGCGATCTCAAAATTCTTTACCCTGCCTGTGGATTCACAATATCCGAATGCAATGGGAATTGTGACTTCTGCATTTTTTATGATCCGTGGTGCCCAGAAATTATCGGTAAGCCTGACCGATGTAAACGGTACCGGCTGAACCGGATAGTCATCTGCATTTTTATTACCGGAACAACCAGCAAACAGATAAAACACCGTTGCTGAAAAAAACAAAACAGCTCTGCCGTTTCTTAACCTGATTTCCATAATCACCTGATCGATTTATTGTTTTCTTATCCAGACTATTGATTTAATCTCCTTATTATCTTCAGGTTGTGTTATCCTGTTGCATCTCGCATAGTTGGGTATGGCAAGAAGAGGTGTGCCGTCTGCCCAATTGCCCTTTATCGTCATTACACCCCCGAGAAGATCCTCCCGCCATTCGGTCATCAGTGGTCCGGTTCCGATATATTTACCGATATCCGTCTGATCGGCTTTTTCAACATTATAGATCAGAGGACCGTAACGAAGGGCAATCCTTCCCCTGTCTGCTTCAATCCTCTCATCAGCCGTAATCGTCTGAACTTCCATGGGCATTTCAAAATCGATCGCGTCGCCCTTCTTCCATTTGCGTTTTATTTCAGCATATCCCCTGTTAATCTTTACCATGACGGGTTTGCCATTGACTGAAAGTGATTTCAAACCGCTGACAAGGGGAGAATGATTATAAAGTGAACTTGTTGTCCTGTCAGGTACCCGGATAAAAACAGTGAACTCCTTTTTCTTCTCCGGATTAACGGTTATTATAACCTTACCATCCTGTGGATAGCTGGTTTTCTGTACCATTTCAACATCTGTTCCGTCAACCTTTTCAACATTTATCCTGCTGCCGATATACATGTTGACATATATACCTTCTTTCCCTTTAACATAAGTCCAGGTTGGAATCATCAGCAGGGTCCTCGGTATATTACCCACACAGCAGGGACAGACGTGCCATGGGTATCGTGCGACTGATTCCACCAGAGGATTATCGTAATAGAAATTTTTGCCTTCAAGGTCCAGAGATCCGAGTAATGCATTATAGATTGTTTCCTCATACAGATCGGCATACTTTGCATCATGATAAGCCAGGTTCATTTTATACTGGAAGAAGATCAGACCGCAGCTTGAACATGCTTCGCAATACGCGTGATTGCCAAGCGAATAATCCGGTCCGAAACCTTCAGATGTTTCACCGCTGCCTATTCCTCCGGTGACATAATATTTTTTGTTCACGATGTTATCCCATAGTGACATTACAGCGCTCTGGTAATCGGTATCACCTGTTTCGGCTGCGACATCAGCCATGGCTGAATAGCTGTAAACTGCCCTTACCGCATGACCCACGGCTTCATATTGTTGTTGTACGGGAACATGGCTCTGATCATATTCACTTCCGTCGCGGCGGCAATCAAGAAGGAATTTTGCCAGTTTAATATAGCTATTGCCGCGACCATTTTCCTCCATATCATTTACAAACCGTCCGAACCGTACCAGTGCCTGCTCTATCTCCTGGTGCCCGTCGTACCATTCTTTCTTTCCGGGGCCGATATTGGCCACCCAGCAATCTGCCAGTTTTTTTGCAGCATTATATAATCGCCTGTCCTTCCCTTCCGTAAGTGTATAGTGATTGATTGCCGACTCTATAAAATAACCTGCCACATAGCCTTCATGGTTGCCCCTGGCCGGAGGATCCCATTTTGCTTTCCATCTGGCTGTATCTCGAAGTGTGAAAGCTGTCTGAAGGTATCCATCCGGTTCCTGCGCTGCAAGGATCACGGGTATCCATTGTTCAAGAGTGGCTTTCATCTTTTCCTGTGCTTCCATTATCTCCTTATCACCTTTCGGATCGATCATCAGGGCAATGCTCATCGATTCTATCGTCTGATGAATCCATGCATTTGAAAAGACATATCCCTTATGGCGTCCGTGAGGTTCACCTCTCAGGGCTTTTCCTGCCTCAATGAAATTATCGAGTCCACCCGGGCCAAGTGTCAGGTCGTCACGGTTTATCTGATCGATGCACCATGGTATCCAGTTGACAATTATGGCTTTTACCCTGGCATTCCACAGCGGACTGTCAATGCTGTAACGTTTTGTGTAAACTACATCCAGTCGTTCAGGCCGGGGCGACTGCTGAACTATTACAGTCAGATCCGAAGAGGACGTAAGTTCTCCTTCCTGAACTGTCAACTGAAGAATATATTCTCCCTTTTTGCTGAATTTTGCTGTGGTCTCAAGAGCATTTCCGTTCGCGAAAGTGATATCGCCGGGGCCTGATTTCTTACGCCATGTTGTTTTTGTAACAGGATTTACCGACCGGACCCTTCCCGAAAGGTATGTTCTTCCGGAAGACATCACGGAACGGTCGGGGCCTGCTGAAACTACAGGTGGATGACCGGGAGAACCCGGCACCTGGAAAACCATCCATTCCTGTATTCCCATTGGAAACCTGTCTGCTGAATCGGCTTCAAGCCTGAGAATTGTAGTTATAACTTCATCAAATGTGGTACGGTTGTAAACACCGTTTCGCAGTTCAAGGCCTGAAGTATTCATAACCGGAACAAAATCACTTCCGTTCCAGTATTTAATTCTGTAAGCATAAGGGTTTTTCAGGCTGTTTTCATGGTTCCACCAGTAAACTGCCATTCCGTTGGTTACCACCGGCTGTGACCATTCATACTGGATCCATTGTGTTACCGGGCGTTGCTGTGATCTGCTTCCACCGCTTCTCAAAGCTCCTCCTCTGGGAATAAGCCCGTCGTTAAGGGACATCAGGCTCCCCCCATATCTTATTGATGATGATGCAGAAGCAACAACTGCCAGATTTTTACCCACCTGTTGGGAATTGACAACCTGGTACGGCGAAACTGAAAGAAAAATCAGAATAAAAAATGCTGATGGCGGGATTGATGATATCATTTGTAGAATTTTTTATACCGGTTTTTTCAGTACACTAAGATACTTTTTTTATCAGAATAATCTCAGTCGATCCGGGTTATCAGAGTTAAAACTGCTGGAAGGTCAGTCATGTTATTTAATAAGCTCATTTATCATCCATGAGTTGATCTGAAAGCATTCTGTTTTTTCTTAGTATCTTTGGTGAAATATCTAAAAGCAATGAACACACAGCATATTCACCTGAAAGTCCCACTTAGTGTCGACCAATTGATCGACATTGTGCGTCAGCTTTCCCCAAAAGAAAAGCAGAAGCTTAGTAATGTGTTATGGGAAGAGACTAGGGAAGAAGAAGTATTAATTCCGGAAGATCATAAGAAAATTGTAAAGCAAAGACTAAAACGGATGGAAGAGAGTCCGGAAACCAGCCTTAGCTGGGAAGATATCGAGCGTAAAGTAAAGCTATAAAATGAGCTTTAAATTAATATATGCAGTCGAAGTCTTTGATGACTTGCAAGAAAATATCAAGCTGGTATAATAATAAGCGCCCCGGGCTGGGCTCACGTTTCTTTAAAGCCGTAAAAGATCAAACAATCAGGATTAAGAAAAACCCCTTTAGTGCGGCATTACGTTATGATGATGTGAGATGCGCTAAAGTGAAAGGATTTCCTTACCTCGTTCATTATAAAATATCTACGTTTTTTAATACGTTGGTCAGTCTAATTTATTTCACCAGCTCCAGTACAACCACCGATTTTGCGGGCATTGTTACTGTCAATANNTCTTTGTTTGGATTCAGATTTGCAAGAGATATATGTACTTTACCTGTATTATCCACTGAAGCTGATGCTGAAATGGCCGGTATCCTGCTTCCCTGGAATTCATAATCCTCGCAGCGGAGATCGGTGGTCAGTAATTTAGCCTCCTGGTGAATGCTGAACATCCTGAAAACATGATAGGTAGGTGTCAGAACCATTTTCTCATCCTTTGTCAGAATAACTGACT
>DNOQ01000610.1 GCA_003501665.1 Bacteroidales bacterium
CATTGGTTTCTGCCGCTTCCGTAAAGGCTTTTATTCCGTTCAGCAATTCTTCCATGTTTTCATACCTGCTTATCTCTTCAGGCATTTTACCTTCCCTGAGCTCTTTCATGATGCCTGACCCGAAAGCTATCTCCCTGGCTTTCGTATAAGCATCAGTTTTTTCTTTACCGGTCGATAATGTGTTTATCAGATCTGCATATGTCAGGAGCTTTTTAATAGTCCCTCCGTTGAAATGAGCAGGAAACTTTCCGGCATCATTGATGATATCCCATGCTGAAACATTATTTTGTGCCGTCAGATCAAGTATCTTCTGTACAGTTGTATCGCCTATGCCTCTTTTGGGATAATTGATTGATCTTTTAAATGCCTCCTCATCACCCGGATTTATGACCATCCTGAAATATGCCAGTATGTCTTTGATCTCCTTCCTCTCGTAAAATGACAAACCTCCATATATTTTATATGGTATGTTCTTCCTTCTGAGTGTTTCTTCAAATATACGGCTCTGGGCATTTGTACGGTAAAGAACGGCAAAGTCTTCCCATTTCATCTGATGGGTCAGCCTTCTATCAAAAATATCGGAAGAAATATTGAATCCCTCTTCCATGTCGGTCATAGCCTGCATGACCATTATCTTTTCGCCGGGTTCATTTTTAGAAAAGACGGATTTTTGTATCTGCCCCTCATTATTTGAAATGATACCATTGGCAGCATTGACGATTGTCTGGGTTGAACGGTAATTCTGTTCGAGTTTGAAGAGACAGTAGTCCGGATAATCATCCCTGAATTCCAGAATGTTCTCGATCCGTGCACCCCTGAAGGAATAAATACTTTGTGCATCATCGCCGACAACGCAGATATTCCTGTGAACGATTGCAAGTTTTTTGACAATAAGGTATTGTGCATAATTTGTATCCTGGTATTCATCAACCAGTATATATCTGAACCTTTCCTGGTAAGCTGAAAGAACATCGGGAAAGTCCCTGAAAAGAATATTTGTATTAAGCAGGAGGTCATCGAAATCCATTGCATTTGCCCTGAAACAGCGGGTTGAATATATTTTATATATATCAGCCATCAGCGGTATCCTGCATGATTTGTCATATTCATGCATGGAACTGTCTGCCGCGTAAATGCCGGATGTTATAAGGTTATTTTTGGCTGTTGATATTCTGGAGGCTATGAGTCCCGGTTTGTAAACATTATCATCAAGATTAAGTTCCTTGATAATTGAACGTATCAGGCTTTTCGAATCGGAAGTATCATAAATTGTATAATTCGGTTTATAGCCAAGCCTGTCGCCTTCTTTTCTCAGTATTCTGGCGAATATTGAATGAAAGGTTCCCATCCATAAAAAGCGTGCAATTTCGGGTCCTGCAATCCCGGCTATCCTTTCTTTCATTTCTCCTGCAGCCTTGTTGGTGAAAGTGAGGGCAAGAATTTTACCTGCCTGAACGCCTTTCTGGAGAAGATAGGCTATTCGGTAAGTAAGAACGCGTGTTTTGCCTGCACCTGCTCCGGCGATAACAAGTGACGGTCCTTCAGTATTAACAACAGCCTGCAGTTGGGTTTCGTTAAGATCAATGAGATAATTACCGGTCATTTTTATTGAATTACAGTATTCCGGGAGGGGCAAATTTAACGAAATCATTTTGTGGAAATACGCGAAATCAAATAATATCGCGAATTTTTCAAAAATGCCGCCCAAACCGGTACATTGGTTTTTTTATTATAATTGCAATGATTTATACGATTAAAGTCAATGTATCCGTTTATTAAAAAAATTTGATTCTGCCTGTGCGTTTCTGGATTGCGATAATTATTCTTTTAATTCCATATTGTCTTTCAGCCCAGCTGACTGCTCCGGGAGCAACTTCCTCCAGACCATCTTCCTATCCGTCGGCTCCTGCAGTTAAGGATTCCATTTTTATATACTGTAACGAATCAGGAACTCAGAAGGGGACACTGAATGCAGCCAGCCAGCGGGGGAACGCGCCATATAATTTCTCCTGGTATCAGTGGAACAGCTCAACAAAGAGCTTCAGCATATCTGTTAAAACCGAGACAGGTGTCTCAAACTCAACCATCAACAACCTCGATGAAGGAGGATACAGAGTAATTGTATCGGGAGGCTTTGATACAACGATGACCTGTTGGATCGTTTTTGACAAGGCTCCTGTTGCAGAAGCAAAGCTGAGAAATCCGATGAAGCACTGCAATTATGTTGCTCTGGACGGAACTGCAGCTCCAACTGTTGTCTCTTTCCCTTATTATGATCCGGGAACAGGCAATCAGCTGAGCCTGAAAAATGAATTTACTTTTCTCTGGTCCTCACAACCTGAATCATCCATACCTTATCCCTCGCTCAATATGGATCCTATTACATTCGATCCGCCCCTTATCGATGTTATCTATAAATTTGAAGTAAATACCCTCGGATGCAGCAATTTTGATACAATTGATTATAAATCCATCCATATTGATGCCGATTTTTCTGTCGATCCCATGAAAGGCGAGGCGCCACTGGAAGTTACTTTGACAGACAAGTCGACGCGGGGATATATTTATGAATGGGATTTTGGTGATGATACCATCTCAAACCTGAAAGATCCTTTACCTCATAAATATTATAAACCTGGAGAATATACAATTTTACTGACGATAGAAAGCGAACTTCACTGTATCGATTCCGTGCGTTCCGCAAAGATTGTCGTTGAACCATCTGCTCTGGCCATCCCGAATGTTTTCACCCCTGA
>DNOQ01000526.1 GCA_003501665.1 Bacteroidales bacterium
AGATCAGTCAGAGAATTTTCAATCGGAGTACCGGTGAGAACAAGTTTGTGATACGATTTCAACCTGGTCATGCTTTTATAAACCTGTGAAGCAGGATTTTTAATATACTGGCTCTCATCAAGAATTATATAATGGAACCGGAAAGATGCAAAAAGATCAATATCCTGTCTTACTGTGTGATAGCTAGACAGGATGATGTCGTGGCTGGCAAAATCCGATGTGTTTCTGTTCCTTTGTGAACCCCTGTGAATGCATACCGACATATATGGAACAAACTTTTTTATCTCATTAACCCAGTTATGAATTATTGTTGGTGGGACTACAATAAGGGAGGTGAGTCTTACAGCAGGATCATCGAAAAGTGTGAGAGGTTGATTTACTATATCTTTGTTGGATGATGGATCAGATTCTTTATTTACCTGTAACAGGGCAAGTGTCTGAACTGTTTTGCCAAGTCCCATGTCATCGGCAAGACAGCCTCCAAGTCCTGATGACTCCAACCACCTGAGCCATCCTAATCCTTCATATTGGTAACCCCTCAATTCACAATTAAGCCCTGCCGGCTTCACTGGCAAAGGCAGTTCCTCGGGGAAAAGCAGTTTTGCAAGATATTCGTATGAAGGATTTTCATCTTCTTTAAGAATGTCTGGCAATAATGAAAAATGCTGCTTGTGTATCCTTATTGATCCGTTTTGATCCTTGCCCAATTCAAATATATTCCTGTATTTTGTAAACCATTCGGCCGGAAGAATCGCAATAGACCCGTCAGGTAACTCAAACTCCCGAATCTCTTTCAGAATATTATTTTTAAATCTGACAAAAGGGAATTTCCATTCTCCGACAATGATTGTGGCCCTGAGGTCAAACCAATCACCCTCCTTAATATTGATTACCTCAATACTTACCGTTCTGAGATTATAATCCTTATCAAGATGTCTGGATGAAACTGTAAAACCGGCTGACACCAGGGTTCCATAATTTCTGTTCAGCGCTTCAACTACACTAAGCAAATCCGTTACAGGTTTAAGATTCTCATCCTGTAGATAATAGTTAATCTTATCATCCGAATTAAAACCCGATTCGGAGAGGATTTCCATGCAGCCATTTTCCCAGATCGGGTTGCGGGCGTATTTATAAAAAATGAATTCACCATTTCTGTTTTCGAAGGTCGTGAAATGGTCTGACCGGTCATCCGGAGAAATCGGGATACCGGCATATAAAAAGCTCAGTACAAGGATAGGATAACCCATAATACTGTTTTCAAGGCTTACCGATGCTTTCCTTTCGGGATCGGGATAAATAACCTTGAATCCGGTACCTTCTGTTTTATAGCTGTTTACGGCGTTAAGGACAAAACCTGAAAAGTATCTTACTTCAGAGTTCAAGGGAACAGTCACTGTCTCTTTTGCAAGGAAAGGGCGGAGTTTCTGACCATCAATATCCCTGATCATCATCACATTATTGCCATTCCTTATGATGCAGGGTTTAATACACAGAATATCTATTGGATTACGGAATAATTCAATCTTCTTACCTTCTGATTCGATCTTTAACTCATATGTTATTGAAACATTGGTTCTGTCAAACCTGAAAAGTGGAATTGCCGGCTCTGCAGGAAAATTCAGCTGGTCTTCAGGATGAACTATGTTTGAATGAGACCTGCTTATGAAACAGAGAGTTCCTTCATCCTTCATTAGAAAATAGCATCTTCGCAGTCTGTTCTCAATGTATGGTCTGATGAATCTTTCAATTTTTTCCTGTGTGACATTTTCAAGAAATTCCTTAACACTTCTGTCTTTTGAATAGAGCTTATAAATAGGTCTGTCAGAATATTCATTGGTGATCCTGACAAGCTCAATCTCTTCATTGTCAAGAGTTTTTAGAGTCGTGTCCGATGGATAGGGTGAAAGACATTCCGACAGGATGAAATATTTCTTTCCCGGGACACCTGCAACCAGATATGGGAGGAATATCTTTCCCCAGAGCCTGTGGGTTGTCAGGATAAGGGCAAATCTTTTCTGCCTGTTTTCGCGTGGTTGATCCAATTTCAATGAAAAAACTATAAATTTAAGAGAGCTTTAAGAATGTTCAAACTAATTGATCAAAATAATTTCTTGTTAGTTTTGAAAATAATTGAGAAAGATAATACATATCGATATGGATGCATTTTTTGCATCCGTCGAACAGTTGGATAATCCCGGGCTGAGAGGCAAACCTGTTGCTGTGGGTGGAAGCGGGGAGAGACATGTTGTCGCAGCTGCGAGTTATGAGGCAAGGAAATATGGGGTGAGATCTGCTATGCCTTCGGTTACAGCAAAAAGATTGTGCCCGGGATTGATTTTCGTATCCCATAGATTTGAGAGATATCATGAACTTTCACAGAGGATTTTTGAAATATTTACAGAATATACCGGCATTATTGAGCCTTTATCAATCGATGAAGCATTCCTTGATGTTACAACTGACAGGAAAAACATAGGATCAGCTACATTAATTGCACGGGAACTAAAAAAAGAGATTAAGAACAGGACTGGTCTTACTGCGTCGGCAGGAGTTTCTTTCAATAAATTCCTGGCAAAGATAGCTTCCGATATAAAAAAGCCTGACGGACTGTTTTTGATTCCTCCTGAAAGAGCAGAGAGTTTTATTGAAAATCTTCCTGTGGAAAAATTCTTCGGGATTGGAAAGGTTACAGCGGAAAAGATGCATAAGCTGGGCATTCATAATGGTTGTGACCTTAAAAAATGGGATTTGCCGTCACTTATCAGAAATTTCGGGAAAGCCGGTAAATTTTATTTTGATATTGCACGAGGTATTGATGACCGTCCTGTTGTTACAGAATCTGAAAGGAAATCTATCGGAACGGAACTGACCTATGAAAAGGACCTCACTACAAGGTTCGAAATAATTGCTGAGCTTTACAAGCTTGAGAAGGAACTGATAAAAAGGATCGAAAATGCAGGAACAACCGGAAGAACTGTCACACTGAAAGTGAAATTTTCCGATTTCAGACAGATAACCAGAAGCAGAACCCTCAGGAATTATATACGCGATTTTGATACACTTCACAAAGAGGTTACGGGTATAAGGAAATCACTGAACCTTGAAGGCACCAGAATAAGGTTGCTCGGAGTAAGTGTCTCAAATCTGGAATCGGATGAAAATGATGAAATACAGCTTCACCTGTTTGATGAAGAAGACTGGGTGTAATTTTCGAAGAATTGCTTTAGTTCGGTAT
>DNOQ01000141.1:0-10587 GCA_003501665.1 Bacteroidales bacterium
ATCGGAGACCCTGATAAGAAATCCACTCCCGGAACAATATATGTAAGCCTTAGAAGGTTTGTTGAAGAAATACCCGCGGGGGCTATGGTAATGATAGATGACGGAGAGATTGAACTCAGGGTCATAAGAAAAGAAGAGGGTGCGCTTATCTGCAAAGCTGTGGACGACGGAATAATAGGATCCAGGAAAAGCGTTAATGTCCCGGGTGTGAAGATAGATCTTCCATCTCTTAATGATAAGGACAGGACATTCATAAAAATGGCTGCAGAAAATGATATAGAATTCATTGCCCATTCTTTTGTGAGGTCGAGGCAGGATGCCATTGATGTTCAGAAAGAAATTGATAAATATAACAGCGGCATTAAGATTATAGCAAAGATTGAAAACCAGGAGGGTGTTGAGAATATTTCCGACATACTCGAAGTTGTATATGGAGTAATGGTTGCCAGGGGTGATCTTGCAATTGAAATACCCTATGAAAAGATACCATCGATACAGAAGATGATAATTTCAAGATGTATCTATTGCCGGAAACCGGTAATAGTTGCGACCCAGATGCTCCATTCAATGATTGAAAATCCAAGACCTACCCGGGCTGAAGTCAGTGATATTGCCAGTGCAGTATATTCCCAGACTGATGCTTTGATGTTAAGCGGTGAAACTGCCAAAGGGAAATATCCTGTTGAAGCAGTCAGGACTATGACAAAAGTTGCCCTGGAGGTTGAAAAAAATAAGGAGAAATTTCTTGATACACCATTTATCAACGTGACAGGCGAAATTTCGTCCTATCTGGCTAAAGTTGCCGTCGAGACCTCTATCCGCATTGCTGCAAAAGGAATTATTGCCGATACCAGAGGAGGAAGAACCATAAGGGATATGGCCTCCTACAGAGGATTTAATCTGATTCTTGCCCAGTGCTATACAACAAGGGCAATGAGGGAACTGGCGCTCTCCTATGGTGTCTATACAAGCTATCAGGAACGGCGCGAATCAATAGATCAGTTTATGTTTATTGCTCTTTCGAATATGATTAAAGCGCACGATTTCAGGGGTGATGACATTGTAGTTGTACTTGCCGGCAATTTCTCCGGAGGATCGGGATTCTCCTTTATTGAAGTTGGTACGGTTGAATACCTTACAAGCAGGATAAGTTCATTGAAGGAAATTATCTGATTGGTCTGATTTTTGATGAGATTTAATATCCTGTAACTTAAACAGCATGATAAAATTCCTGGCACTGAACATTTTTCTTATCTTACACCCGGTTCATGTGAGCCTTACAAGCATCGACCACATCCCGGATACAGATACAGTAAAGGTTTTTGTCAGGATGTATTATGATGATTTCCTGCTCGATTACAAAATTTTGGATAAGAGTATTGATCCTGAATATTATTATAAGAATCAGTATTTCCCCATAGATTTAATGAGTAAATATCTTGCAGAAAAAGTGATTATCTCAGTGAACAATAAACGGCTTGAAGGCAGGTTAATAAATATGGAGCTGGCCGCTGAGGAAAATGAGATAAGTATAAACCTTGTTTACCATTCAGACAGGAAGCCTGAAATAATCAGTATAAGAAATGAGATCATGACAGGATTATATGATGATCAGGCTAATATGACCATCGTCAGGATAAGCGGTGTTGAAGAGGGTATAAAGCTGACCCCTGAAAAAACAGAGCAGACATTAATTTTAAATTAGGTATGAAACCTTCATGTTATAAAATCACAAACAGGAATGCAAGTACTTTACGTTCATGTGGGTTCCATGTGACCGCTGAAATCAAAATTATTTGCACATGAAAAGAATTTTAGCAATTCTGCTTTTAACGCTTGATTTCGGAATCCTTTCAGCCACCCATAACAGGGCAGGTGAAATTACATATGTTCAGTTATCCGACCTCACGTATGAAATAACGATAACAACATTTACCTACACACTGAGCCTTGCTGACCGTCCGCAGCTTGATGTGAGCTGGGGTGATAACACGGTATCAACTGCTGAAAGGATTGAAAGAGTAACTCTTCCGAACTATTACAGGAGAAATGTTTATAAGATCAGACACACGTACCCCGGACCTGGAGTTTACAAAATCGTGGTTCAGGATCCTAACAGGAATTATGGTGTAAAGAATATTCCCAACAGTGTAAATGTCGTTTTCTCAATTTCAACAACCCTTATTGTAAATCCCTCAATGGGAAGAAATAGTACACCGGTATTATTGAATCCTCCATATGACAAGGCTGCTCTCGGTTATATTTTCATTCATAATCCGGCTGCCTATGATCCTGATGGTGATAGTCTTTCTTACAAGATTACAATCTGTACGCGTGAGGACGGCAGGCCTATTGAGAATTACACTTTGCCCCCTTCAACATATTTTATTCGTGTCGATTCGATCACAGGAGACCTTATCTGGAATACTCCGGCCGATACAGGTATATTTAATGTTGCAATGGAAATCCAGGAATGGAGAGGCGGAAGGAAAATTGGTGTCGTTGTTCGGGATATGCAGATCGAAGTCTTTAAAACAACCAACAAACCTCCTGTTAACAGTGCTCTGAAAAATCTGTGTGTTGAAGCCGGTATGCCGGTAGAATTCATTGTGTCGGCAACTGATCCGAACGGTGATTTTATTCAGCAAATTGCCACATCCGGAGTATTTACTATAACGGAGTGTAAAGCACGGTTCACAAAAATCGATTCAGTAGCCGGATTCTCATCCTCACGTTTTACCTGGACACCATGTCATGAAGCTGTCAGAAACCAACCATATAATATAATATTTAAAGCTGATGACAATAATTCAGAAGTTAAACTTTCTGACATCGATAATATGACAATCAAGGTTCTTGGACCTCCTCCCTTGCTGCTGAACGCCATTCCTGAAGGGAAAATTATCAGGCTTATCTGGCAAAATTACGGAACTGACGCAATTGCAGGCTTTAATATTTACCGGAGGGATGGACCATCTACATTTGTACCGGATTCCTGTACAGCCGGAATACCTGCTTCTACCGGATTTGAAAAGGTTGGTTATGCAACAGGCCATTCCACGGCATTTTATATCGATTCAAACAACGGGGAAGGCCTCGATTTCGGCAAAGAATACACTTACAGAATTGTTGCTGTTTATAAGAACGGAACAGAAAGCAAAGCATCAAATGAAATAACTTCAACTCTTGTTTCGGGTGTACCCGTAATAAAAAATGTAAGTGTAAACAGTACCCATGCTTCAACAGGATCTGTTTTCGTGGGCTGGAAAAAACCTGACCGGCTTGATACAATACCTGCCCCGGGTCCGTGGGAATATATAATTTTCAGAGCATCAGGAAGTTCAGGTACCAGTTTTACACAAATCAGGTCAATACCTACAACAAACCTGAATGATACCACATTCACCGACACACCATTAAATACACTGTCGACAGGGTATATATATAAAATCGAGCTATGGAACAGAACCCCCGGCAGTGAATTTTTGGTTGGAGAGCCGGCTTATGCATCTTCCATTTTTCTCACTGCAAATCCCGGGGACAGAAAAGTCAGGTTTGTTATTGAAAGGAATGTTCCATGGATAAATACCCGGTACGATTTCTTCAGACAAAACAGTGTAACCATGAATTTTGATTCTGTAGGATCGACAAACCAGCTGACATTTACTGACTTTAATCTTGAAAATGGCAGGAGTTATTGTTATTATGTGAGATCAACAGGAGGTTATCTCACGGAAAATATGCCGAAAAACCTTATCAACCTTTCACAGATAACCTGTGCAACCCCTGTTGACAATGAGCCTCCCTGCCCTCCGGCTCTCACTGTAACAAGCCAGTGCGACAGCCTATATAATCATCTGAAGTGGAGAATAGATGACCCGCTTTGTTTTGAGGATGTTTCAGGTTATAAAATCTATTACGCCCGGACTTATGAAGATCCTCTGGCTCTTATTGAGACCATTGATGACAAGAATATATTTAACTTTAAACATTATCCCGGTGACATTGTTTCGGGTTGTTATGCCATATCTGCATTTGATATTAACGGGAACGAGAGTGAACGGTCCATTAAAGTATGTGTCGATTCATGTAATTTCTATGAAATCCCCAATGTGTTCACACCTAACGGAGATAATTATAACGACAGGCTTATTGCGAAGGCTTCAGGTCTTGTCGAAAAAATTGATTTTAAGTTATTTAACCGTAACGGGCTTTTAATTTTCAGTACTGATAAACCCAGGATCGACTGGGATGGTACATATAAAGGTAAGATAGTCTCTCCGGGGGTATATTTTTACCAGTGTGATGTTTTTGAACGGCGCATCACAGGCCTGGAACAATTCCATCTTACCGGTTTTGTTCATGTGATAACCGAACAGGGAGCTAAGGTGATTAAGCAGGAGACAAAATGAAATATAACGTATCCGTAATGAGAAAGGCAGGGATTTTGTTCGCGGTAATGTTTTTATCAGAAGTTATTTTCGGCCAACAGGTTCTTGATTACCTGTTACAGGCAACAGCATTAAATAAAACCGGAAAACCCGAACAATCTGTTCAGATACTCTCTGATGCAATAGGCAAAAAACAAGATTACCGCTTATTCCTTGCAAGGGCTGAAGCCAATATGCAGAAAGGAGACCATTCTGGTGCTATTACTGACTACCATGCCGCCAATAAAATCCTTAATCAGTCGGGAGAATATGGTCTTGCTCGGGTTTATGCCATAAAAGGTGATGCCGCGACTTCTGTTTATCATCTGGAATCATCTATGAAATCAGTTTTTAAGAAGAGCGAGAAGGAGATAATGCTTGACCCGGCATTCAGCAGGATTGAGAACCGGCCGGAGTGGAGGCAATTCTGGAAAAAGAGCTGGTATTCTGTTGCCGAGGAACGTCTTTCGGAAATCGAATATTATGCTTCGGCAGGGAAAATTGAGGATGCCTCGGCGGTTATGAATGAATTTGTAAAGATTTATCCCGGTAGTGAAACCGCAAAATATGCTGAATCACTTGTTCATCTGGCGGCAGGCCGGTATACTTCTGCGGTAAAGACCATTACAACACTCCTGGATTCCGATCCCGGTAACGAGAAATACCTGAGAGTGCTTGGCAAAGCACAGGAAACACTCGGAAATCCTTCAGGTGCATCCATTACCTATTCAAAGCTGCTGAACCTTGATGTTGCTGATGCTGATCTGTTTATTTTAAGGGCTGAGTGTTACAGGAAAACAGGAGAAACCGGCAAGGCAATAACTGACATAGAAAAATTTCTTTCCCTTTATCCTCAGGACAAAATTGCATTAAGCCTGGCAGGTAAACTGAGCGCCACATCGGGTGATAATCTTAAAGCGCTGCGCTATTTTTCGGAGAACCTTAAGAATAATCCAAATGATCCTCAATGTTATATCGACCGGGCTAATTCATATTTTTCAGCCCGATCGTGGGATTGGGCTGTAAGAGATTATGCCATGGCGCTTGATCTTGATCCGGCTAATTCCGATACCTGGCTAAATAAGGGGATCGCACTTCTTAATTCAGGAAAAACGGATGATGCCTGCTTCGACTTTAAAAAATCATTCAGTATGGGTAATAAACGGGCAACAGATTATTTAAGCAAACACTGCATTAAATAGATTTCAGGTTCCGGGTTCCAGGTTCATGTATTGCACCTCGACATTGTGCTTTGATCCATTGCGACGCTTTACCATTGAGCCACTGCGCCACTGCGCCTTTGTGCCTTATCTTATATGCTTCTTTATCCTTTCGAACAGGTCATGAGGTTTGAACGGCTTCAGAACATAATCGTTAATCTTAAGCTGGTCCATTTTATCATGATTCTCCGACATTATTGCAGCAGTGAGCGCAACTATCGGAATTTCCCTTATACGGGGATTATCTGAGTTCCGGATGATTGTTGTGGCCTCGATACCATCCATAATCGGCATATGAAGATCCATCAGTATCAGGTCGAAATCTTCATTCTCAAGTTTTTCAATCGCCAGTTGGCCGTCCTCAGCATGTGTTACATTCACACCCCAGCCGGTAAGGAATTTGTTTGCTACAAAGAAGTTGATCTTATTATCTTCAGCAACAAGAATACGCTTGCCTTCGAGGCCGTTAAATGTTTCTGCCGCCTGTATATCATCCTGTCTGGAACTGTCATCTGATATTTCGAAATTCAGGGTGAACCTGAATGTAGATCCTGTTTCAGGTTCACTTTCAACTGTTATTGTTCCGCCCTGCAGCTCAACAAGTTTCTTACAAATCGCCAGGCCAAGACCGGTACCACCATACCTTCTTGTTGTATCTGAAGCGGCCTGTGTATAGTTTTCGAAAATTGCCGACTGTTTCTCGGAAGGGATACCTATACCGGTATCTTTAACCAGAAATTCAAGTTTTGAATGATTATTTTTTCTCTCCAGTTCCCGTATCAGCACGGTAATGCCTCCCTGTTTTGTGAACTTGAGGGCATTCGACAAAAGGTTCGACAGGATCTGATTCAGTCTGATCTGGTCGCCGATAACATTTACCGGCAGGTTACCCTCTTTTTTAATCTTAAAATCGAGTTGTTTGGCTTTTGATCTGAAAGAGTACGATCTCATTATCTCGTCGAGGAAATCATTCAGATTGAAACTGATCTGCTCGAATACGATTTTACCGGATTCCATCTTGTTATAATCGAGCACATCATTCACAAGTGTCAGCAGATGATTTCCGGAGAATCGCAGTGTCTTAATAAAATCCATCTGATCTTCCCGCGGATTACCCTGCAGGAGAAGGTTTGTAATACCAATTACTTCATTGAGAGGTGTTCTGATCTCATGGCTCATTGTCGACATGAATATCTGTTTTGACTGGGCAGCCTCCTCTGCTTTCTGTCTGGCAGTAATGAGGTTGTCAAGCATGATCCTTCTCTGAAGGGCTACGGCTGTCTGATTCGCGATGAAGTCGAGAACATAAAGGTCGTCGTGAGAGAACCTGTCTTCATCATTGTAGTCCTGAAGGCATAAAACACCTATTACATCGTTGTCAACCTTCAGCGGTACACCCATCCAGACCTTACATGGTGTTCCAATAAGTTCTATATCACCTGATTCTTCAAGCTTTATCTGATCACGCTCTTTAAGGAGAACGGATTTTTTGTTTTTAATAACCCATCCTGTTATGGTTTTGCTTGCCGGAGCCTCATTGAAATTATCTTTTTCATCAGCAAAAAAAGGCAATGAAAGGGTTTCTGTTTTACTGTCGTAAAGAGCAATATAGAAATTATTTGTATTCCAGATCCTTGACAATTCCCGTTCAATTATGGGATAAAGCTCTTTAAGATCCATCTGCTGAAGTGCTGCTGAGGAAATATTATATAATACTTCCTGTTGAAGGGCATTCTTCTTTTCGGTGGTTATATCCCTGTATATGCCTACAAATGCTACTGGTTCGTTGTTAACGACTATTGCTGTTGAAATAAGCGATACCTGGATTTTGTTACCGTATTTATCCTTTCTTATTGTCTCCCTGATTACCCTGTGGCGCTCAACTGCAAGCTTATCAATGCTTTCTGCTTCTTCTCTCAATTCATCCGGAACAACCAGGTCATTAATGTTCTTATTAACCGACTCCCCGGATTTATAGCCAAAGAGGTTCGTAAACTCTTTGTTAACCAATGTAATATTACCGGGTACATCCGAAATGACTATTGCCAGCGGAGTTGAGTCGATAAGATGCTCGAGGAATGCTTTTTCTCTTGTAATCTGCTCTTCAAAACTCTTATGTCTGGTTATGTCAGTTATAGTTCCCCTGTAACCGATTATTTTTCCATCGTGAAATATTGCAAATGAATGAGTTACGATAGGAGTGTATGTTCCGTCCTTTTTCCTGACAAAATATTCATTACTTGAAATATCTTCAGGATTCCGGATTTCAGCAAGGTTTTCTATCATTTGCTTATAGTTATCGGGGAAAAACTGGGAGATGTACAGACCTTTTCTCATCTCTTCCACTGTATATCCCGAAAACTTAATAGCCTGGGTATTCGCATAAATAATCTTACCGTTCAGATCAACCTCATAAATCATTTCCGGGAGCATATCGGCAAAATTTTCAAATTCAAACCTGCTTCTTCGGAGTTCGGCATCCTTTTTCTGGAGGTATCCTGGTTCCCATGTAATAATTATATTGCCTGATGACACCGAAAATCCCATATAGTAACCTTCCGAGTCATCATCTGTTGTTGAAACTGATAATTTGTGTGCTTCACCGGTATTATGGATCAGATTGAGAAGTTCTGTTAGCCGTGGCTTTTCGGACAGCGGTGTAAGGTCAACAGGTTGGCCGATAACTTCATTTTTATCAATCAGTTCAACCTCTTCAACTTTGCTGTTCAGACCTATAATATAAAAGCGGTTATCCTCTCTTCTTTCGAACAGTGCAAGATAACTGCTCATAGTACCGAAAATCTCATCGAGAATTGTTCCGTCGCTGTTTTTGAAAGTTATTTCTTTCGGACTCTGCGAATGAATGGATGAAAGTTCTTCCCGGAGAAGAATATATTTCTCCTCTAATTCTTTAAACTTAGATTTGTAATTCATCAGACAGCGTATGTATTGCGGCTTAAAAATAACAAATAAAGCTCTAAACGCAATGGCCTGAAGGTGGAAATTTACACATCACCTTAATTCAGAGTTCTTCCGGGTGTTTGTCTGATAGTATTTGCAGAAAGCTGTAAGCCCGCATTCACCGCAGAGAGGTTTTCTTGATTTGCAGACATATCTGCCATGCAGTATCAGCCAGTGATGTGCATCATGCATAAGTTCAGGAGGAGTGTTTTTTGACAGCTGGTATTCTGCATTTGCGGGTGTCCGTGCATTTCTCGTAAGGCCAATTCTCCCGGAGACCCTGAACACATGGGTGTCAACGGCAATTACAGGTTTTCTGAAAATTACTGACGCTACAACATTTGCAGTCTTTCTTCCGACACCCGGTAGTTTCTGCAGAATTTCAGGCTCTTCCGGCACCCTGCAGTTAAATTCCCTGACGAGCATTCTGGCCATCTCCGAAAGATGCTTTGCCTTATTGTTAGGGTATGAGCACGATTTAATATACTCAAATATTTCTGAAGACTCTGCCTCAGCCATGGATCTGGCATCAGGGAATCTCTTCAACAGGGCCGGTGTAATCATATTGACTCTTTTATCGGTGCACTGTGCAGATAAAATGACTGCTACAATGAGCTCAAAAGGGTCATTATATAAAAGTTCAGTCTCGGCAACCGGTCTGTTCTCTTTAAAATATTCAAATGTCAGCCTGTACCTCTCCTTTATGGTCATTGCCTTTATTATTCATGCACAAGACAAAAGACAAAAGTAAAAAGATAAAAGTCACGCAATTGCAAACTATGTGATTTTTTCTTTTTTAATGAGTTTTATATTTGTATATCGACCGGATAGAATAACCCCGCGGAATTTATAACTTTATAATTTAATAATCAGACATTGTGGAAGAGATTATTGTCAATACAGAAGGATCAGAATCCCTTGTATATGTTGGATACAGACTGGAATCAACGGAAAAGTTACTTCCGGAAAGTTCAGTTTTGATAATAACCGACAACAACGTATTTGATATATATGGCGACAGGTTCCCTCCGTTTCCTGTTCTGAAGATCAGGCCAGGGGAAGAAAGCAAACAGCTCAGAATAATCGAAAAGCTGGCAGGCGAACTTTTAAGTTTCGGCATCGACAGATCAGGTTTCCTTGTCGGTATAGGTGGCGGCGTAGTTTGTGATGTTACGGGTTTCCTTGCATCAGTTTTTATGAGAGGGATCTCATTCGGGTTTGTTTCATCAACATTGTTATCACAGGTTGATGCAAGCACGGGAGGTAAAAATGGTGTCAATCTGGGAGAAGTTAAAAATGTGATCGGAAATTTCAGACAGCCTGAATTCGTTATTTGCGATACGGCAATGACCGCAACTTTGCCGCAGGATGAATACCTTTCCGGACTTGCGGAACTTATCAAAACAGGAATAATCGGTGACAGTTCCATAATAGATATCCTTGAAAAAGATTATGAGGCAGTAATGAAACGGGACTGGGATCTTCTGGGTGATCTTGTTGCACGGGCTGTTAAGTTTAAAGCGTCAGTTGTTTCGGAGGATGAAAGAGAAACAGGTCTGAGAAGAATACTTAACTTCGGACATACATTCGGACATGCAATAGAGCTTCACAAAGGAGTAAAACACGGTTTTGCCGTGGCTGAAGGTATGGAACTGTCGGCATACTGGTCGATGAATCTCGGATTTATTGACAAACAGGAATTTGACCGGATAACTGGTCTTCTGCGTAGATATAAACTTACTTCTGACCATACCATCCCGCCGGATGATATTAAGGATTTGATCAGCCACGACAAAAAGAAGTCGGGCAGTGAAATCCATTTCGTATTCATTAAAGGGATCGGCAAACCATTTATAAACAAAATACCGGTAAATGAGGTAGCAGATTTTTACAGGCAGATCATTAAGAAAAAATAAAAAATTTATGAATTCTTTCGGAACAATATTCAGAATATCCTTGTTTGGAGAATCACACGG
>DNOQ01000141.1:10740-11075 GCA_003501665.1 Bacteroidales bacterium
GCAGGGGTAAAATATTCCGGTTTCACCGATCTGAGGGGAAGCGGACACTTCTCGGGGAGAATCACATGGGGACTTGTAGCTGCAGGTGTTATTGCCAAAAAAATCACAGGCATTATGGATATATCTGCAAAACTTATTTCTGCCGGAGGATCAACCGATATTGACAGTGCGGTTAAAAAAGCGATCGGGGAAAATGACACCATAGGAGGAATTATTGAATGTATCGTAAAGAATGTTCCGCCAGGCCTCGGAGAACCTTTTTTTAACTCTTTTGAATCAATAATCAGTCACCTTGTTTTTTCCATCCCTGCAGTCAGGGGTATAGAATTCGGATC
>DNOQ01000434.1 GCA_003501665.1 Bacteroidales bacterium
GAGGCATTCTCAACAACAAACCTCTCTCCCATATACTTGGCCCTGGCGTAAACTCCCAGAGGGTTTGCCTGGTCCCAGTCATCGTAATGTTCCTTTGCGCCGTCGAAGATGCCTGCAGTACTTATATAGAGAAGAGGAATATTCAGTTCGTTGGCAAGGTAAACGGCATTTTCAACCCCAAGTGTATTTGTATTATATGTCTCATCTGCGTTCATCTCACAAAATTCGAGGTCAGTATACGCCCCAAGATGAAAGAGGTAATCAGGATTAAATTCCATCACATCCTTTTTGTAGGCATCAAAATCCCTGAAGTCGAGATAGCTGAGCCATGATTCGTTAACGTCCTTGTCGGTACATTTCAGAATATAATCATTCCTGAATTTTTCGTAAAACGCTTCACCCAGCATTCCTCCGCAACCTGCGATATAGATTTTCTTCTTCATTACTATTGCTTCATTATTTTATTGATTTGTTCTTTCAATTCACGGCTTAATGCCTCGTAGCCCCTGTTGTTAATATGCAGAAAATCAGACTGGTAATCAGTCTTCACTGTTTCTCCATTCGCTGACAGAATGGAGCAGGCGTCAAAACAGTAAACCCGGATGTCATCACAATAGGATTGCAGCTTTTGGTTGGAATCAATAATGGCCTCATTTACAGCCTTATTCCAAACCAATCGCCTTGTAAGTTCTATCTTTCCAACAGGAAATATATTTATCAGAACCATCTTGATATTTTTTTCCCGGCATATCTGAATAATTGATTCAATATTTCGAAAGTATTGATCAGTAATGGAAGTAGTAAGATTTTTATCCAGGCCGATTATCTTAAGTTCATTTATGCCCACCTCAAGGATCACCAGGGATGGTGTAGCTGTTTCAAGATAGGTCTTAAACCTGTAGTAAACCTGGGATGAAGTCTGTCCCTCAACTCCAAGATTGGCAATCTCAATAGTGTCTTTTAAAAGCTCCTCATTCCATCTTCTCACCCTTGAGTCTCCCAGCATCCAGATGTCTGACTTGCGCAAAGTTGCCTCAAGGTTCTCTGCTTTCAGACCACTGGTCTCCAGGGGATCAACCTTTAAGAGGTTATATGTCTTATAGTTATCTTTGTAAATATGCAACAATACGATGCCCGACGCCATCGTAACCAGCAACAACAGAAGTATCAAGATCCATGATATCATCCCGCCTTTCATTCTGTCCATTGCCCGTTTCGCCAGTTGATCAGTTCCGCCCTGTCATTCATGCGGATGTTTTCTCGGATTATCCTCGCGGGATTACCGGCAACTATCACATTGGAGGGAACATTTTTTGTCACCACCGACCCGGCCCCTACAATAACTTCGTCACCAATGTGTACACCGGGCAGGACTGTTGCATTTACAGCAATGAAACACCTCTTTCCAATATATGTATCAATCAGAAGGGGTTGACCGTCTACCCGCTTGCAGTGGTCA
This sequence comes from Bacteroidales bacterium, assembly GCA_003501665.1. Lineage (GTDB taxonomy): Bacteria > Bacteroidota > Bacteroidia > Bacteroidales > VadinHA17 > LD21. The sequence continues at coordinate 1,460 of DNOQ01000434.1, forward strand.
TGGCTCAGGATAGTAACACCAGAAGCAATAAGGCAGTACTCGTCTATATGAACGCCTGCCGGGTATAAACGGTCCAGATGCAATTTGCGTTCAAGAATGACGGTAGGGTGTATATCAAAGCCCCTGACCCGAGCCATTCTTACGCGAAGTGACTGTATTATTCCCGCAACAAATGTTCTGATTCTGAATTTAAGATACAAGCGCCTGTTCATAAATGATCAACGTTGATTACCTCTCTGTAAATATTCAGCAAATCACGGTAATGTGACTTTTCCGAGAACTTATCGCAAGCAAATCTGTATGCCGTCTCTGACATCTCAAGATATTCACTTTCAGTCATTTGCATCGCCTTATTTATTTTTGCCTCGAGCTCCATCGAATCCCCCATGGTGAAAAGATATCCGGTCTTTTCTTCTATTATTAACTCCGGGATTCCGCCAATATTGCTGCCGATTACAGGTTTGCCGGAGGAGTACGCTTCGACTATTGTGAGTGGATTGTTTTCATACCATTCAGATGGCACAAGAACAAAAGAGGAGTCCCTTATATATCTAAACAACTCCTCGCCTTTCCTAAAGCCAAGAAATTCAATGTTTGTAAGATTGTGTTTTTTAATCTCATCCTTTATCATGGCTGACATTGCTCCCTCACCGATAATCTTTAACTGTACCTCTTCCCCAAGTCTTTTCCATGTATTTATCAGGGTCATTACACCCTTTTCCGGTGCAAGCCTCCCATAGAATAAAAAGTAAGACCCTTTTTCTGTATTTGGATTGCTCTGACTCAGCAGGGGGTAGAAATTGTAAAGATGCAGAAAACGGTCTCTGAAGAGCGGGTGTGAACTGTGTTTCAGATAATTGAATTTACTTACACAGATAATCCTCTTGAAATAATTTTTGGGTTTGAAAATATTGTTATTCAGAACAAATTCAAGATAATTTACAATACTGTAGTACAGATTCTTCCTGTTGCAACGGTGATAGACACAGTTCAACCGGGTCGCGGTCAGGCACCTTTCACATATCTTGCCATTTCCGTCAATCATGATGTTTCTCGGGCAGAGCAAACTGTAATCGTGAAGCGTTATGACGGTCGGGATTTCCCTTTTTCTTAGCACCGGAAGTATAGCAGCAGTCAGTCCTCCCTTGTACAGATGAATATGCGCCAGATCGGGCTCAAAATGATCAATGATCTTCTTTAGGTTGCGACTTGCCTCTCTTGAATAAAGTTTTCGGGGCATAAAAAGAAGCTGCTCAGTAAAATTGAGCTTCAATGCATCAATGTCTCTCACGAAGAATTCGGAATATGGTGCGGGATAATTATACTGGGACTTCGTGGAAAAATAAGCGACGTCATGCCCCCGGGACTCCATAAGATCTCCGGTATTCAGATAAACCACATCAGCTCCTCCCCTTCTGTAATGACAATTGTTTATCATGAGGACCTTAATGGGCTTCTTTGAAATATCATGAGGGGAGTCAGCTATTGCCGGAGAAGGATCATAATCTGACGTAGTGGGAGGTAATACATCTTCGGCGACAGATGTGCCTTGTATCTCGTTATAAAGATCAAGCAGCCTGAGTGCAACAGTCTCGATATCCAGACCCTTAGCGGTAAGAGTATCCCGGGAATTGATATGACCGGCGTTCAACGATCTGTTTGCAAGTTCAGCCAGTTCGCCTGGTTTAAAATTGCTCGCGACATGGGACCCCCCGACACCACTCAACATGTCACTGACGTTCCCTACAGGAGTAGACACAACAGGAATATTGCATGCCATACACTCCTTGATTGAGTTGGGAGAACCTTCGAAATCAGAGGTTAACAGGTGAAGGTCCGATGCATTTATATATGCCGGGATCAGATTTCTGGAAGTGTTTGTCAGTACGAGGGGCTCCAGGTCAGTGTAATGATATTTATCCCTCAGTATTGAGAGCGTCTTGTTAAAGCGGTCAATCCTCTTACAGGGTCTACGTTTATATGAATCCATAAAAAGGATATACCTTTTCGACTTGTCAAGGCCCAGCTTATCCTTGCACTGATCTTTATCCATTGGCACAAAGAAGCTGGTATTCACTCCATTAGGAAGATAGACAAGTTTTGATAAATTTGCCTTTTTGGGTTTATTTTTAAGAATTATCCTGTTAAAGAAAATATATAGGACTCCGAAGAGTATTCTGCCGCTTTCATTACGCGGGTCACTCTGGTATGATAGCAGACGCCGGGTATGAAACCACCTGCCTGAAAGCAGGAAAATAACTCCGCTAAAGCTGTGGTGACAATGGATTATGTCGTACCTGTTTTTTCTTAACAACCTGCGTAGTTTCCAGAGAGATCTTAAATAGGCGCCCCTCCCCTCCTCGCGGCTATTAATAAAGAATACCTCATTCTCAGCACCCAGCTTGTTCAGAGATTCGATCTGTTCCTTGATGAAAATCCCGAAAATTGGGAAGTTCATGGTTGGAAAGTTATTCGTTATATGAAGAATCTTCATGCCTTGCAGCGTAAGGGGCCAGTTCTTAAAAGTAGGTCTTCTAAGATAATCAGACCTGCTTATTGATTTGCTCCGGGTTTTGAATAAACATTATAGAATATATTCTGTAGCATATTTATCCTGTCCTGATTTAATTCGTGATTTCTACGGATGTATGAGATTGCTCTGTCCTCAAAACCATTTGCATTGGTAAAGCTGTTCATTGCAGACTGGAGAGCTCTTAAATCACCGTTGACAATCACTCCCAGGTCTTCTTTTTCAATCACACCACCCGGGTCAACAAAAAGAGACAAAACCGGTACGCCGCAAGCCCATGCTTCAATAAAAATATTTGGAAACCCTTCCATAGGTGAAGTAGAGATCAGGGCTTTTGAATTGGATATTTGCCTGATAGTCTCCTTATGGCTTAGACGACCGGTAAGTAGAACATTATTCATTACCTTGAGTTTTTCATAATAATGACTGCCGGTTTTATCCCGTGGGGTTCCGATAACCTTAAACGAAATTGTTGGTGAGCATACCACCAGTTTATAGAAATCTACAAAGCCCTTACGTGTGTCAAGAGAACCAACATAGACAAAATCCTTTCTTTCAGGCTTTAACACAGGGTCGATAGCACTTGTGTCAATAACATTCGGGAAGACAATTGATTTAATACTACGTTTTCTCAGCAGCTCTTTCTGGCCTTCATGCTGCACCAGTACACAATCAGCCTTTCTAAGAAGAAACGGATAAACCATTTCTC
>DNOQ01000163.1 GCA_003501665.1 Bacteroidales bacterium
GGGAACCTGGATTTAAGGTTTAGGAAACCTCCCTGCCCGACTGATGTCGGTCAGGCGGGCGTTCCCTGTCCGCCGTATCATCTGTAAAGCAGAGGAGGCGGATATCCATTGAACTATAGGACCGGTTTACAAAGCGCAAAACTATATCTTTTTTCCGGTTTTTCAAATCCGCCGCCATACATGCCGGAAACTCCTGAGAATCCAAAGTAATTTTTTGTTAAAGTATCAACTGCGGTAAGCTGTAACGGATGGTCTGTTTTTAAGAAGGAAGAGGTGAAATTTATAAATACAGATTTGGTGTAAACAAAAACTAATTATCTTTGTCCTATATAAAAGATAGGATAAGTAGGAATCAAAATAAAGTAAGAATTATGAAAAGCAGAATTATCAGGGTGTTGATGCTGACCATCGCAGTTACTGCAATGACCTCATTTGAGAAATATTATGAATTATCAAAAGAGGGTAACGAAATCCTGATCAGTGGCACTTCGAACCTGCATGACTGGAAAATGAATGTTATTGAGAGCATCTGCGAAGCAGAATTCGATACAGAGGCATTACGGTTGAGAAGCATTAATATGGTGAATTTCAGCTGTAAACCGACAGATATCAAAAGCAACTCTAATCTGATGGACAGAAAAACTTACGATGCACTCAAAGCAGATAAATTTCCCGTAATTAAGTTCAGCCTCTCATCAGAAACGGAGATTAAATCCGACGACCGGAAATTCAGCGGGAACCTGAAAGGAACCCTCCTGGTTGCAGGATTGACGAAACAAGTTGAAATACCATTCTCAGGTAATGTGAATGACGATAACAGTTTAAGGGTGGAAGGATCAGTTGATCTGAAAATGAGCGATTTTAAAGTATCCCCGCCTACAGCTCTGCTGGGTACCCTTAAAACAGGTGACTTAATATCAATCTCATTCTCATTGAAGCTCTTAAGTAAATCATTATCAGCATTGGAAGTATAATAATCAGAAAACAAAATCAAAAAGGTTATAAATATTAATCAATCCGAAATTTTTATGAAAAAACTAATAATGTTAGTGGTATCAGGTGTTTTAATCGGCAGCGCTTTTGGCCAGAGCTTTGAAGAGTCTGTTTCCACTAACGAAATCCCGGAAAAACCAAAAATATCTGTAGGAGCAGATTTTGCAATGCAATTCCAATCCCTGAGACATCATGCTAATGTTGATCTTATCCCTCTGGGATCGAACATTAACCTTCCGACAGCGAACCTTGTTATTAATGCTCTCCTTGCACAGGGAATAAAGGTTAATCTTGAAACATACCTCTCCTCCAGACACCATGTTGAGGCATGGGTCAAGGGAGGGTACCTTCTGATCGACAGACTCCCGTTCATTAAATCAAAATTCACTGACAGACTGATGGATTTTATGACTTTCAAGACAGGAGTGATGGAAATCAATTACGGGGATGCGCATTTTCGACGTTCAGATAACGGGAAGGTGATAAACAATCTTTTTGTAGGCAACTATATCCTTGATGCATTTACCACCGCACCATCTTTTGAAGCCTTGTTCCGCAGCAACGGGATACTGATGATGGGAGCAATATCGACTGGGACACTTAAACCCTCACTGGTGGGTTACAATGCCGGTACCCAGACATATTCACCATATAACGCACATGAAGAGCTGGCATTTTACTGGAAAGCCGGTTATGATAACCAGATCACGGATCATCTTAGGTTAAGGGCAACATTGTCGGGGTACCACGCTTCAAATCATCATTTTGGCTCATTGCATAACGGCGACAGGACAGGATCGCGCTATTACCTGGTAATGAACCGGGTATCTAACAGCCCTGACGATGTCAACCCTGCCATGAATCATATGTCAGGCACGTGGATCCCGGGATTTACTGATAAGGATAATTCGATCATGATGAACCTGTTCGCCAGGTACAGGGTGGTTGAATTTTTTGTTACATATGAGACCGTTACCGCAACACCTGCTTTCGGTGGACCGGAATTCAAATACACTCAATATGCTGGTGAAGGAGTGTTGCGTTTCGGGAATGAGGAACAATTTTATGGCGGATTCAGATATAATTATGTTAAGAACGATACAGGTAGTTCAATCAACAGGATACAGGCAGGGGGAGGATGGTTGCTTACACCGAATATCCTTGTTAAAGCAGAATACGTCGATCAGAATTACAGTGGTTTTGAAATTTATGGAGGGACCGGCGGGTTCAACGGTGTAATGATTGAAACTTCAATATCATTTTAAGGTCTTTAATGAACAACAACCGGAATAATTAAATGAAAAGTAGACTACTGATAATGATCCTGATCCTTCCGGTGCTGGCCGGCATGGGAAGGCCTGAAGGCGGGAAATCACCCGGGACCGGCCAGACAGGGTTCATTATCATAACCGTGGAATCCAACATAAACAGGATCTTTTTCAAATATTATATCAGAGATTGGTGTTTATCTGTTCCGGGAGTAACAAGAACGTCTTTCGGGAACGACTCATCCGTATCGGTGATAAAGGTCCGTGTGAAGGATTTTAAAAGCACCAGCCTTTTTGTTAGCAGGGATTTTCTGAATTTGATGAAAGCAGATGAGTTCCCTTATCTCGAAATAGCTATCCTTCAGAACCGGGGTATCGTGTACCATCCGGATGGTATATACCTATTGAAAGACGTTTCTATAACGGTTGCGGGGGTATCAAGGAAGTACGATATTGTATGCCGGATTGATAATATTGATAATGAATGCCAGATTCTGAATGGCACACTGAGATTAAAACTTACAGATCTTAAGATAGATCCTCCGGTAAAATTGTCGGGACTGGTGAAAGTCCGGAACGAAATTATTGTTAATTTTGGATTCTGTATAAGAAATACCGGAGTAGCAACTGTCTGAAAATTGAGGTTCAACACAAAAATAAGATACGGGATCCGGGCAATGCTGGAGATTGCTCTGGATGAGACGGGAAATGGTGTTTTTCAAAAAGATATAGCCATGCGTCAGAGGATCTCTGTAAAATATCTTGATAATATTATATCCTCATTAAAAATATCGGGACTGATCATCAATGCTAAAGGTAGAAAAAGCGGATACAGACTTTCCCGCAGGCCATCTGAAATAAAAATCCTTGATATTTACAAAGCCTTTGAGCCTGGGATCACGATTGTGGATTGTATGGAGCAAACCTTCGACTGCAACCTCTCAAAAACATGCGGAGTAAGAGCATTCTGGAAAGGTCTGAACAATCAGATCACAGAATACTTTGATTCGTTCACACTGGAAAATCTGATTAAAGACCATAAAAGCAGGTTATAATCATGATAAATCACTGTAATCCGGCATGGTTATCCCATCTGAAAGCTGAATTCCGGTTTGATATGTTTAGGCTGGTGATTTAAAACCTTAACACCCTAACGCCCCTGCGCCTCTGTGCCCCTTATTATTTTGATAACTCCCGTATCTTTCCTACTTTCACACTTTCAATTTCCACC
>DNOQ01000452.1 GCA_003501665.1 Bacteroidales bacterium
GAATTTTTCTCTTGCTATATCCGGTGCTTCCTTAACACGTTTACCCGCTGCCCCTCCAAGAGCAATTATGCGGTGTCCGATAAAATTCCTTACCCCATATAGCGCCCTCAGCCTCCAAAGCAATTCATTATAATCGTCAACAACAACGTCGTCGACATGAATATTTTTATCATGAGCCGGTTTCTGCCGCTCCGGATCATCGCATTTTAAATATGCAGTGCTCAGCGCCTCATACCAATAATAAACCGGACCAGACTGATGCCGTACAAAGATTATATTATCCTTTTTTACCGAACAGCATTCCAGTAATACCCTGCCTGAACCGGTTGCCGGATATAGTAAAATCACATCAAAATCATTCTTATGTAAATTAACAGCTTCATCCATATTCTGAACTTTGATTACCGGCAGGATCTTCAGGGGGAAGTCAGACCGGGAAGCCAGATCGGACAATTCCCTTGCTATTCTCTGATTTTCTTCAACTGCCATCTGTTCTGTTATGATATCACCCCATGATCTCCATGAAGTCTGCTCTTTTTTAGCCTGAACACTGTACATTAAAACAGGCTGAACCGTGAGTGCATTACCGGTTATTGCCAAAGGCCTTTGAGGATCCCATTCTCCGGTAATATTACCGGGAAGAATGCCGGAAACACCCGATAGTGTGGCTCCTGCACTCCCTAAAGCCGAAACACGCAAAAAATCCCTTCTTATCATGATTTATTTTATTTATTATCTATAATTTCTGTCGGAATAATTCATTAACGATCCGGGAAAGGTTCCGGTAAGATATAAAAAAGAATAATCAGATGGAATGAAAAGAAGCTCATAATTTGTTCAAATGGATTTGTCAATATCTTTGTTGTAGTCATCAGAAGTGAATACACCGGTTCAGACGGCTTTGTCAATAAATTTGTCGTAATCATCCCTGTAATTGAGATTATGATACCATCCTCTGCCATCAAAAGGGATAAACTTTATATTCACCATTTCGAACAGCCCTGATATTTTAAGTTTCTTTTCTTTCAGGAGCTTACGTGCCGCGGGAATGATTGTTTTACGGTATACCGCATACAGGGGCTCATTATCATTATTATCGTTTACCGGCATTACAATGTCGGCTCCTGCTGAAAGCTCCAACATTTCCTTCACGAAATCAATATTGATATCGGGTATATCGCATGCCGTAATAAAATTCAGATCGTTGTTCGACCCAACAAGACATGAATAAATACCCATCAGCGGACCCATTCCTTCAATTTCGTCAGGGATCACTTCATGATTAAGGAAACTGTACTTTTCAATATCACCGGCGCCTATTATTATTTCACGGAAGTGAGATTCGAGCTGATTTACTATATACCGGATCATTGGTGTGCCTTTTACAGGCAGCATGCTTTTATCCACGCCCTCCATCCTGGAGTTCTTACCCCCTGCCAGTACAATAGCCGTTACGTTTCTGAATAAAACAGGTTCCATAAATATCATTTTTTGCCTGTTACCGTTCCCTGATCAGGCAATGGCAAATTTATCATATTCTGGCCTAAATCTTAATTGTAGTTATAACTTGTTGTACGGTTGAGATTAGTATATTGTTATTCAAATTATTAATATCGCTTTTAAAACCATACTGACTATTTTGTTATTTTTTTAAATGGTAACTGCACAATACGCTGGTAATAATTATCATATCCCGTAACTGCAGGATTATCAAAAATTGCCGTATCTTTTGCTTATAAAACCACTTGTGATGGATCAACAGGAAATCATTGCCGGATTCAGTCCTGAAATAACCAATCTTCTGCCGATACTTCATGCGCTGCAGGATAATCATCCGCAGAATTATCTGACGGAGGATTCGCTCAGGGCAACAGCCAGACATCTCAGGGTCAATCTGTCATGGATATACGGTGTTGCAGGCTATTACTCCATGTTCAGCCTTGAACCAAGAGGCAGTTATATTATCCGGGTCTGTAATTCACCGGTGTGCAATATGCTGGGATCATCAGGCATAATTGATGCACTTGCCAGCATACTTGGTATTAGTTCCGGAGAAACCACATCCGACGGATTGTTCACTGTTGAAGAAGCTGAATGTCTTGGAATTTGTGATGTTGCACCGGCAATGATGGTAAACAGTAAAGTATACGGCAACCTCACCCGTGAATCGCTGGAGACTATTATAGATGAGTTGAGAACCATGAAAAACGTGCCGGAATGATCAGAGAGAAACGTATCATCCTCAGGAACTCAGGTCTGATTGATCCGGGGAGTATAAAAGAGTACATTGATGCAGGAGGTTACAGAGCCCTGGTTAAAACACTTGCCGGAACACCGGAGAAGGTTGTTGACGAGGTTATTGCCTCCGGACTGAGGGGAAGAGGCGGGGCCGGCTTTCCCACCGGGGCCAAAAAGAAGGCAACCGCCGGTAAAAGTCCCGGAACAATAAGCTATGTGGTCTGCAATGCCGATGAGGGAGAACCCGGAACCTTCAAGGACAGGGCAATAATGGAGAGCGACCCCCACCTGCTTGTTGAAGGGATGATCATTGCAGCTTATGGAATAAGAGCTGAAAAAGGATTCATATATATCAGAGGCGAATACCATGATTCGATTGACAGGCTTCGGAATGCAATAAGCCAGGCATATAAAAGCGGATACCTCGGCACTAATATACTTGGAAGCGGATTTTCCTTTGACCTTGAGATAAAGCCCGGCGCCGGCTCATATCTTTGCGGTGAAGAACTTACCCTGCTCGAATCGCTTGAGGGAAAAAGGGGTTACCCCAGGATTAAGCCACCCTTCCCGGCCGAGAAGGGATTATGGAACAAACCGACACTGGTAAATAATGTTGAGACCCTGGCCAACCTGCCGGGCATCATCAAACACGGAAGCTCATGGTACAGGTCATCGGGAACCGCTAGGACCCCGGGCACCAAAATATTTTCCATATGCGGAGATGTGAAAAAACCTGGCTGTTATGAAACAGATGCAGGAGTAATACTGAATGATCTTATAAATGATCTGGCGGGAGGTACCCGTAACGGAGAACAGTGGAAAGCAGTTCTTCTGGGTGGTGCGGCCGGAACATTCGTTCCATATTCATATTCAGACCTCTCATTATGCTACGAACGACTGAAAGAACCAGGCGCCACACTTGGTTCAGGAGCAGTTATTGTCGTTGGCAGCGACAGAAAACTAATACCCTTGATGCAAAGCATTTTAAAATTTTTCAGACATGAAAGCTGCGGCAAATGTGTACCATGCCGACTGGGTACAACTTATATTCACGAGCGGTCGCTGGAAATCCACCGGGCCGGTCATGATGCGCGAATAACGATCCTTAAAGAGATGGTGAACCATGCCAGGCAGATGGCAAAAAGCTCACTCTGTCCCCTTGGACAGTCACCAATATTACCTCTCGAAACACTTCAGAGACATTTCACTGAGACCCTGGCTGAAGAATAAATTAATTTTCCATACAAGAAAAGAGATGGTTACCCTCACAATTGACAACAAAATCTTACAGGCGCCTGACGGTTCCAATCTTCTTGAAATTTCCCGGGAGAATGGCATTGACATCCCCGGATTGTGTTACCACCGTAAGCTGACCCCCACCGGTGCCTGCAGGCTCTGCCTGGTAAAAATAGAAGGGATGAGGGGTCTGATTACCTCTTGTACCGTAAAAGTAACCGAAGGAATGAGGGTCACAGCCTTTGATCAGGAGCTTGAGGAAACAAGAAAACTTATCCTTAACTACCTGCTGTATGAACATGATGATAACTATGATGGTACCTTTCCTGATGAGCTGAGGGAACTTGTTATAAGGTACGGATTTGACAAACCGGAAAAAAGGTATTTTAAACCAATCCCCGAAAAACTTAAATTTGAAAAGGATGGATCCTCTCCGGTACTGGTGTACGACCCTGCAAAGTGCATAAAGTGCTTTCGCTGCATAAAAGCCTGTGATGAAGTTCAGGGTAAAAATGTACTCTCTTTTACCGAAAGAGGTATAAATTCCTTCATAATTGCAGGAACCGGTAAATGGGGTGAGAGTGAATGCGACGGATG
>DNOQ01000556.1:0-2956 GCA_003501665.1 Bacteroidales bacterium
GATTTTTATCCTGTGAATAATCTTCCATTGTAAATAACTCTTTCATTTCTCCTGCAATTGTAAGAGAGTATTTTCCATCTTGAAACATGAGCATGCCACTTATCACCGGTTTGTCAAGGGCTGTTTTATTTGACCTTATTCTGTGGTATGATGATTCGCCAGGGGAAACATTCCATGTCTTGCTAAGCCTTCCTTTTTCATCCTCTCCGAGACAAGTTTCCCGGATTTTTTCCCGGAAACTTTCATCGAAGCTGTTATCGGTTAATTTAACATCTCCTGATATTAGGTTCAGACTATAGAGACCCATACCGATCTGTTCAAACCCCTTACCTTGTACAAAAACAACATTAAAGGTTGTATTCTTATCCCGGATGTTGTTGACTTTTTTCATCCATCTCCAGGTTCCATCATTCCCATTCCCATCGACATTACAGATATTTACCTCGTTATATTCAATGGTGCCTGTATATTTGATATTCTGGGAGAAAGCCGGCATCAGAGGTATAATCAATGTCAGAAACAGAAACACAGTATTTTCTTTTTTCATTTTATATGAGGTTAAAAAGTATTTAATGATTTAACCAGTGTTTATATACGTTATAAATTTCCCTTTTTCAGGTTTTGTTTTAATTCCTCAGAAGCAGTCATTTGGATCGTCCTTCATGTCAAATGGATTTCTAAGGATAATTATCTTGATCCGATATCCTGCTTTTTCGTCCCCTATTCTTTCTTCATATCCATTTATTAAAGGGTAAGTTACAGTTTCTTCGTATGGTTCGTTATCAGTTCTGCTACGATCATATGGTTCATTTTCAAGGTTATATCCCCAAATCCGCGTAGTAACTGATTTGTCCCAGTAAATGGTTAAACGAGCTTCATCAGGGTATCTTAATCCGGAATCATTTATCCCAGATCTGATTGTCCCATCTATTCTTCTTATTTTAAATGATCCGTTTGACTCAATATGATGTTCTTTTTCCTTTACATAACCCACCCAATGGTTCTCGTAATGAAGGCTCATGCTTCCTTCTGATGCCATTATCCTCGGCAAATGACCCATAAATTCATTTGGCGGAACAAGACATCTTATAGTACCATACCAGTTTGATTTTTCTTCCAGAGTTGCACCATCGTCAAGTTTTTCTTTGGGATGATTTATCCATTCAAGTCTCTCGACCATAAACTCATAGCTGCATTCATTTTTCAGCTGATTATAACGCTGATCGATAAATGACAAGGTGCGAGTATCCAACCCAAGACTAATGGCCGTTTGCAGATATTTTTCGGCTGCCTTAAGATAAGCTCCGCATCTGTTTGCTCCCGATTGTTTGCTTAGATAACTTTCCATGGCATTTTTTAATGCTCTCTCGGCATTGGCTTGTTCTGCTGCCGCAGCAGCGGACTGATCAGCTCCGGCAAGCCTTCGCTGATGCATCCAGGTGACATGTCCCTCTACCTGCTCAAGCACCTTTTGCCACCTGAGACAGTCATCCCCGGCTGAAGAAGTGCAGACAATTGCAGGTAGATATTCAGGAGAGATTCCTGTATTGGGACCTTTAAATAAGGAGACATCATTAAAAATATTCTTCTCAGCTATCAGTATTATTTGCCGGGCAGATTCATCATCAGTGTATGCAAGCGGACGGGCCGGATTGTAAGAAGCAAGCTTTTTGCTCTGGGTTGTTATCTCAGCAGCAGTCGGAGTACCCAAACCGAATTTGCCGGTTGTGTAAAATGTTCCCTCAATCCAGTTATCTTCCTCATATTTTACCTGCGATCCCAATGGTATAATAAACTGTTCATTGATAATGTGATAGAGGATCATTCCTTTTGTAACGTTAACAGGAGGATTAAATACATTAAGATTTGCCTTTTCCTGCAGGTGTAATCCGGCAGGCAGAACAGAGATGCCATTGATATGTGCCTTACCGATCACTTTCGGAAGAGGAGATCCGTGCAGAACAACCGTAATTCTGGTTGGCTCTTTTAAACTGTTCTCCGGGAAACTGACTATTACGATTACACCTGTCTCCTCGTCATTAACCTCAACACTTCCTCCCTTTGGACCTAATTCAGTGCTCTCGCGGATATCAGGATAAACCGTCACTGCTGTTGTCAGATGCGGAATTATAACCACAAGGAGAGTTATTAGAAAACTATGCCTGGCTGGTTTATAAATTCTCATATCTATATTTTCACAAATTCCACTCTGCGATTATTGGCCTTACCTTCGGGAGTACCGTTGCTGTCTATCGGTTTACTTTCACCCCAGCCCTTTGATGACATACGGTCCGAAGCTATTCCCATTTTTGTAAGTGCGCCCACGACTGTTGCGGCTCGCTGTTCTGAAAGAGTCTGATTGAGGGCATCGTCGCCGTCGCTGTCGGTGTGACCCTCAACACTGAATTTTATTTCGGGATGTTGTTTCATGAGAGTGGCTATCTCATTTATAACACCCATTGACTCGGGTTTCAGAGTTGCCTTGTTCACATCGAAGCGTATACCGTTTGCAATGATTTTGCCATCCTGCAGGAAGCGGTCGTAATAGCTGACGCCTCCCTCGGCTATCCTTATGTTTTTAATAAAGTAATGGGACTCATCACCTGCATGCAATGCCCTGATAGATATGCCCGTCGGATTAATGCCAAGATTTGGGATATTGACCAGCCTCGTTTCGTTGATGTATGCCTTCATCTTTCCGTTGGTATAAGCTATTGCGACATGCATCCAGCTCTTTTCGAGGTTTGCATTCCCGGGAAGGTTGCTTTCTGCAGGCCCCAGTTCCATACCGTCTCCCATGACATATAATCTCTCATTGCCACCCCTCAGGGCAGTCTGGTTCTTCTGGTCATAAAAAAGGACCTGGATATGATCATGAGGGATATAGGCATCAAACTCAACTGTGAAAATATCAGGCAGATAGTCGGACTCCGGGTTCTTCATGTAAGGTATGATT
>DNOQ01000556.1:2996-3515 GCA_003501665.1 Bacteroidales bacterium
CTCCAGGAGAGTACCGGATCAGCGCTTTTTGCGGTTTTGTCGCCTGCCGACTGTTTTCCTGATGCAGTTGCTTTTTCTTCTGAATCTTCAGCATCCGCATCCTTACCGGTGGCGGATTTATCTTTCTTCTTGAAAACGCCTTTAATACCTTCTTCAAGCTTATCAAAACCCTTGTCAATGGCCCTGTCGGTTGCACTGTTGGCACGATCGTCAGCTTCGCGGTTCACTTTGCCCTTGACGTCAACTTTCACCTGTGATTTTACTTCAGGGGAACGGAATATCAGGAGGGCAAAAACTAGTGTAAAAATCATTGAATATTGCATAGCTTTTCCTTTTTAACCTAAAGTTAGAGCATGAGCGGGGTATCTGTCAAGAGCAAATGAGCAAACAGGGCTTCTGAATTAGTATCGGGTGTGGTTTGGCTCAGACTTTGCCAGCCGAAGCTGTCCGCAGGATAGCGAAGGCTGGGCTCAGAGCTCTGGGCTCAGAGCTCTGGGCTCAGAGCTCAGAGCTCAGAGC
>DNOQ01000556.1:3530-4219 GCA_003501665.1 Bacteroidales bacterium
GCTCTGCGCTTTTAATCGTACAAATGCTCTGTCAGCGCCTTAAGGACCTGTTTTTTGAGAATGGGAGAGACGGGGATCTTTGTGCTGTCCTTCAGAATAAGATATCCTCCGTCTTTTTTAATAAATCTGTCGATATAATTAAGATTAACAAGATGTGACTGATGCACTCGTATCATTCCCGACCCTGAAAGAAGAGTTTCAAATTCCTTTATTGTGCGTGAAACAAGAATATGTTTTCCACCGGCAAGTGTGAATGAAGTATAGTTACTGTCAGCTTCTGCCCTGACAATATCACTTACCGTAACAATCTGCAAATGATCAGAGGTATGCAGAATTATCCTTTTAAGTACTTTTTTCCCCTGAAGGTTTTCGCTGAGCGCCTGGAGCTTGAGTTGCTGCTCCTGCTGATTTATAACTGTACGGGCTTTTTCAACAGCACGGCACAGTTCATCGGTATCAATCGGTTTCAGCACGTAATCGAGAGCACTCACCTTTATTGCATCAAGGACATATTCATGATGTCCGGTGACAAATATTATCCTGAAAGATATTTGATGGAATTTTTTAAGGAGATCAAATCCGGTACCATCCGGAAGTTCAATATCAAGGAACACCAGATCAGGATTATTTTTGCTGATTACTTCATAACCCTCTTCAATACTTCCGGCTGCAGCCATGATATTGATATC
>DNOQ01000525.1:0-6175 GCA_003501665.1 Bacteroidales bacterium
GAACAGGTGGAAATAAAAATCATTTTATTTATCTCTTTATCACTAAAATAATCCATGCAGTGCCTGATACCCTTTTCATTTATTAATCCGGATTCAATCGGGTACTTTTTAGTGATCGGATCTCCAACCAGGCCGGCAAGCAGAACCACATCTTCAACACCCTTCGATGCTTCTTCCAGTTTAACCGGATCATTCATATCCCCTGATACAAGCCTGAAACCCTTCTCTCCAAGGAATGGAAGAACGGCAAACTGATTGTTGTAGGTAAAATTATCAAGTACTGTGATTTTGTAACCCCGGGTGAGGAAATGAGAGGTCAAAACAGCCCCGATGTAACCAGCTCCTCCAATTAATAATACATTTTTCATTTTAATAAGTGTTAATATCTCACATTGTCCTTCAAAGGTATTTTTCACCAACCTTCCTGTCTCTTATTTTTTTTGCAGGCACCCCAAAAGCGACAAGTTGATCCCCAAAATCCTTCACTACCACTGCTCCTGCTCCAATAATGGTATGATCTCCTATAGTCCTGCCATGAATAACTTTTGCACCGAGTCCAAGGGTTGAACAGAATCCAATCCTCACATTGCCTCCTGTAGTTACTCCCGGCATGACATTTGAAAAATCCCCAACTATTCCATCATGGTCCAGAGAAGCATTTGTTCCAATATAGCAATGGTTGCCAACAACTGTATCGTTATTCAAAATAACACCGGCCATTACCGCACAACCTTTACCAATCCTGGCGTTTTTCCCCAATATCACCGAAGGGTGAATGGCAGACACAAATGTAAAATCAGGAATATATCCCAGGATTCTTTCAACAACTTTTTTTCTCGTATAGTTGTCTCCAATTGTTACAATTCCCTTTTTTATCCCGGTATTCTTATATATTTCAGGCAGGTCATCATCATTGCCCAAAATCTTATAACCATGAAAGATGTCATCTTTCTTTATATTATAATCAAGTATCCCAAATATTTCATACTCGTTTTGCTTCTCCAGAACATCTATTGTATAACAGGTATAATCTGAGGCTCCAAAAACCAATATCTTTTCCTTCGTCATTTTCATTTTCAAATGTTGTTTTTTCTTAACACTCCTCATCATTTGTGTCCGATAAAAATTAAATAACGTTCTTCTATGTTGCAAACAGTTGAAAATCAACTGGTATTAATCGGACACTAATGTTATATTGTAATTACTTCTGTATCAAAAAAACCATGATTATCGTTTGAAGCAACACCAATTTTCCTAAGCTGGTCGTATTTGAAAGTATGTTCATCAAACGTGTAAGACCATTTTTGATTGGCTACCTGAATATCAAAATTATCAGTAAAAAAATTCCCATCTCTTGTTTCAATTGCAAGAAACGGTTGAGGTCCAAATATTGGCCTGTTTGAAGCTACCTTAAGAATGTGATTTCCGATATCCGGATTTTCGGTAAGATTTATATTAAATAATCTACTTTCAGGAATCTCATAGTTTCCGAAAATTACCTTATTAAAAGATTCTATTGCTTCTGCAAATTTGTATTTAACATCTGGAAATTCCGGTGATACTTTTTTCAACAATGCTCTGACATAGCCAATATCATTGCTCATTTCACGAAAATCATGATTTGTGAATGCCATTAAGGTATTCCCATTTTCCCTGGCATGTAAAAAAGCTTTTCTGACTTCCGCTTCATTGATATTTCTCATGCGTGTACCCACGTTTAAGCATCGGGCAATATAACGTCTGCAGTTTCCAGGGATTTGATAATCATCATGGTGAGGTTGATAAATTGACCAGTCGTCGGGGGCCCTTCTCCAGTCACCGAATCTTCCTCCGGAAACATCCATCTGTCCGTCGTCACCGGCAAACGCCTGGTTTGACAGGTCAAAAGGAATCCATTGTTCCAGCACCCAGTGACTATCGGGTCGTTCTGTATGATATCCGGCCCGGTTAACTGATGGGAACCAGTTTCTCTCAATAACACGGCGGGCTAAAATTTTGAAGAACTTGTCATCCCTCAACCAGGTATTCACATTCAGATTAGCAATACACCTGTGATGAGTAGGATGGAAATGCCAGTGAATTGCATCGGGTGCGTTGGTTCTCCGGATAAACTCAGCATAATAGTCAAAAATATTATGTATTCCTATGTCCCTTCTGCGGGGGTTATCTTCATATCCGATATGGTCCACACAATGCCAGTTATATATCCAGCCACCACCGAAACTGTCTGGCAGCATATTCCTGTACTCCCTGCTCCCTATACGTTCAAGCATATTACCAAGCTTGCCATAATCATTAATGTATTCGATTAATTGAGGGGCTACAACCCTGGCTACCTGTTTTTCCATTCCTCCAAGATCGATCTCATAATTTTGAAGTTTGCTCAGGTTTTCCTGTGTGGGTTCTATTTGTAATCCAAATATTCTTTGGATACGCTCAAAAGTGGCATACAGACTTTCATATAAGGGTCCTTCAGTATCAATAGAATGGACTACATAAACAATCTTTTCTTTCTTTTCCACAATTTTTATAAAGTTTCTCCAGTAATGCTTTGTACAGAATTCTACTCTTTCTCAAGTAATTTGTCGTTGCACAAATCAGTAACTGCCTGCACTATTACATGAAAAGGTAGTCCTGATTTTTCAGCAATTTCTAATAAATCATTAGATCCGTCAGAAAAATTCAATACCCAGAAATATGCTTCCTGAATTTTTGGAAAATCAGCTAAGACTCTTGAGTTCCTGAATAAACCCCGCTTTCCAAGATTCGGTTCACAAAAAGGATTCAGGTTTCTATAAAAAAAATTATTCTCAACAATTTCAATAACTCTTAAATATATCTGATACATTTCCTCCAAAGCTGAATCTTTAATAAAACCAAGATCATCTGCACTTGTGTGATATTGATCGAATTTTGAATATCTGCTTCTCATTAATGAACCAACCGGTAAATTAAAGCCGGGTGAGCAGAATTGACGCTCATCACTTCCAAGAGGATAATAATCTTCAATAGTGTAAGATTGACCTGAACATCGAAGAACATATTCACAGGTTTTGTCGATAGATGAACTACCTATCCTTGATTTCTTATATGTAAAGTCACCAGGGTCTCCAAGACAGGTTGCAATTAAACCAAATTTAATTCTCTGAGCTTGATTTTTATTTCTTGCTAACCAGACAATAGAACCAATAGTTTCTGGTATAAATAAGAATCGGTAAGAGTAATATGTGTCTCTTAATGCGATTTCACTGGCAAGCCATGCAGTTAATCCTACACCACTTAAACTGTCATTTGCCATAGATGGATGGCATATATAACAACTTATTAGAAATTCATCCTCTGATTTACCTTTTTTAAAATATTCCCCGTAATTAAGAACACCCTTCTCAAGCATGGAATCAATGAAAACAGTATAATCACCTTTTTTTAATTTCAAAAAGGAATTATGCGTCATGCAAAAACCCCAATGGGGATTATAATAATTTTTTTCGTAAGGAATCCAATCCGGATACTGGGGTAAGGTACTTATGTGTTCCTTTAATTCTTCTAAGGATATCTTTTTTTTCACGGGTAAACTATATCCAATGACATGAAGATTGCTTTTTTTAAAATCAACAATTTTATTCCCCTTTGAGTCTTTGATATATGCATCATGAATATTCCATTCATCAGGAACGCTCCAGTCGAAAACCAGCTCACCTGAAGGTATGCTATGTGTAATCATATCAGGAACAACTTCCTGAATAATTTTCAATGTGTCGCGAACTCCTTTACCTGTCAGGCTTCTTGTGATTGGAAATAATCTTTCAATCAGTTTATATATCTGAGACCCTTTTTCTGCTGTCATAAGTTATCTATATTCTTTGATTCGAATAAAGGAATTAACGAGCAAAATCTAAAATCATTTAATGTATTCGCATGTAATCTTCATTAAATTAGATCATTACATTACATCATGCTGTGTAAGCAATTTATCAACTGTAATTTCATTAGTCGTGGTTTTCCCTATCAGAGAATTCATTGTTGTGAATCCTTCATTATTCCCTGTCATTTTAAAAGTTAAATCATTGTAATCCAGTACTTTTCCAATGGGAATATATTTTTTGGCAACAACTCTCATTTGTCGGTTTCTATAATTAAGTTCGCTTTCTGTCATCTCTAATATTTGATCCTGTGGGAATAATATATTGTTTTCAATGAAATTTAAGGCATCAATTATTCTCTTAATTTTTACTCCCTCTACCGCTGACTCAAAATCTGTTCTTCTTTTGCCCTCATTTATTGTAATATGTTTCTCAAAGACAGACGCTCCAAGTATTCGAGCATATTCATTACTTTTTATCGAAAAACTATCATTATATGCTGAATGATCAGTATACCCCATAATTAAATCCGGGAATGTATTTTTATAATATATAATTCTTTCCAACTTAATGTCTCCGATTGAGGTCGGAAAAGATTGAAATCCAACCATTAAAACTTTTACAAGGTCACCAAAAAATGATATAGCATCTTTGATTTCTTTAATATTACGACCACCTATACCAAGGATGACATTCGATTGTGAATTTTTTATTTCTTTTAATAATTTTAAATGATTAAAACACACTGAATGCACTTCAACATACTTAACGTCAAACAATTGTGTAAGCATCAATGCTTCAGTATTGAGAGGTAATAAGATAATGTCCAATCCTTTTTTCTGTGTATAAGAAAAAACAGATTCCCATTCCTTAAATTGAAAACACCAGGAAGATAATTGATTAAAGGAAGGATGATCAGATGAGATAAAATCCGAAGGTTTTGTTAAAACCTGAAACTTGATACCATTAGCACCTGTTTTCGCTGTTTCATCAACCAAAGATTTTAGGTAATCTTTGTCACCTTCATGATGAAAAGCAGTTTCTGTAAATAAATAAAACCTACTCATAGATGCAAACCTTTAAAGATTGATTAATTCTACGGTGCATATCGTTCGTGAATTCTTCATATGACATGGTTTTATCATCCGGTAGTTTTATTTTAGCTTCTTTAGATATCTTAATCCCGGGTATAGCAGGTTCATGTTCCTGAACGAAAGAAATAATCTCATTTAATTTGAAAGAGGTCTTGCGTTTAACCAAATGTTGTGCTATCTGTTTTGCTTTTTTAAAATCATCATCAGTATCCACAGTTAAGCTAAAATTTGAGTAATCATTCTTAAAAACCTCCATCACTCCACATTTAAAACTCCTAGGTTCGAATAAATACAACATCATATATTCGCTTTGCAATGGATTCATAATTTTGCTACACCGTTCCAGAGCTATCCGATTTATTACTTCAGCGGTTGCACCCAATGGCACATGAGATAACCGGACATAATCCAATCCTTTATTATCCATAAGTCTGATCTGTTTTTCCAGGTATTCGAATGATGAAAAGGGATTGTCTCCTGTAATTCTTATAAGTATATCAGCATTTTCAATCTTACCAACTGAGATCATTCTTTCTAACACATTATCTGCTGATCCTCTGTATATTTTTATTCCATTTCTATCAGCTACATCTTCTAAAATATCATCGACCTGCTCCATTGATGTGCAAATGTAAATATTCTCGACAGGCTGAAAAGACTTTAAGTTTTTAATTAGATAATCAAGAATTGTCTGACCAGGAATAATATCTCTCAAAACCTTTAGCGGAAGCCTCTTAGATACTGTTCTGGCAATTATACAAGAAACTACTTTCATCCGTAAATAATTTGTTCAAATCACAACTGATCCCAACTTATGACTTCATCTATTTTAACATCAACAGATAAGGCTCTTCCCACAAGATGTTTAACCATATCAGGGGGAATACCCGTTCCCGGTCTTTTAAAATCAAGATCATCATCACTGATAATATGTCCCTTTTTCATTGCCCTGGCTGCAACAATGCTTCTGCGGAATTTTTTCTTTTTCTCCTTCTCGGCATTTGAAACCACTCTCTTATGAGACCCCATGGCCATTTTTATATTTGCTGATTCCCTTACAATTATCTCCATCTCCATCGGATTTGCTGAAATCTCATGGTCCCACCCATCCAGGTCTTTGTCAGTAGTAAAATGCTTTTCAATCAGGCACGCTCCCAGTGCAACCGCTGCAAGAGGGATACTATAACCTATTGTATGATCTGAAAACCCAACCGGATA
>DNOQ01000525.1:6186-10101 GCA_003501665.1 Bacteroidales bacterium
TCAGGCGGATAGACAGAAATACAATGCAGGAGCACAATTTTATCATTTCCTGAGGATGTAATGGTTTCAATTGCTTTCTCAACTTCACCAAGAGTTGCCATGCCGGTTGACAGAATGACGGGTTTAGATTTAGATGCCACATGTTTTAACAAACGATGATTATTTATATCCATTGAAGCAATTTTGTAAAAAGGAACATCCAATGTTGATAGCAGATCGGCTTCTTCCCTTGAGAAAGAGCTCGAACAGAAGTCTATACCCTTATTATCACAATAAGCTTTTAACTCATGATGCTGTTCCTCACGTAAATAATACTTTTCTACCATCTGACGCAATGATCCCCAATGTCTGCGGGGATTATCATTGTAGGTTATGTTACGGTTATATTCTTCATCGGCAATAAGTGATTTCGGGGTCCATGATTGAAATTTGACTGCATTACATCCGCATTTTACAGCGCTGTCAATCATCATACGGGCTAAATTCATATCTCCGTTGTGATTAGAGCCAATTTCAGCAATGATATAGGGCATCGAATCCTCTGTAATCATAAAATCAGGTGTAAGTTGCATACTCATAACATGTTCTTTTTAATCAGGTTTAATAGATTCAAACCAGAAAGGGTATTCCGGCATTTGATCATTTATCTTTTTCAGGTATTCTTTTTTGAAAATGGGATCTTTTAGTTTAATTACGAGTTTACTAAATTCTTTAAATCTATTTTGGTGATGTTCAGAGAGTTTTTGTAAATATAAGTAATGCAGATATTTTTGTTCTGCAAGTAAAACGATGTTATTTTCATCAGGCGGGTGAAAGCCTACTGTGTTGGCTTGATGCTGCCGATAAAGAGTGGATGTGGATGATGTAAAAACTGCATGATGCCCCCGGTTAAGAAGTATTGTAAACAAATACCAGTCAACAACCTGAATATCTTCAGGGATAGTTATATTATTCAGTATTTCAACTCTGGCACTACTATTACCCAGCCCCATAAAATTATAATCAAGAATTTCGTTTAGATGAATTCTTTTAAAATTGCCCAGACGAGCGGATAAATATTGATCCATAATATATTCTCCATTCGAATTTATGACAGTCAGGTCGTTTACCACTATGTCATATTTATCCAATAATTCTTTGCTAAAACTTACACGGTTTTTTGCCATAAGATCATCCGCGTCGGCAAAAATCACATAACGATATCCACTTTTAAGTATACTTGAAAAGCCTGCATTTCTGTTTTTTACAATACTCATGCATGATGGTAATATTTTACAATTAAACATATGATCTAATAATTTCAACTTTTCTAAACCAAGACCATCGTTTACTATTAAAAGATCAAAATCCTTAAGGTCCTGTTTTAATAATGATTCGGTAAACTGAGGTATCCACTTTTCCATTGAAGGATATACTACCGTAAAAACACAAATTTCATTTTTAGCTGAATTATTCATAAAAATTAAAAATATTTCGATGTGAAAGTCACTAATTCGGAGTCCGGTTAGTTTGAAGACTTACAATTGATACAGCACGAGTCGATTGCCTGGGTCCGTAATTATTAAACAGGCGTACAATGGTTACCGGCATTTCATAGGAATGAATAAAACTCCAGGAGAGGTTTATCGTAAAATACTACCGCATCCAATTCAGCAATAGAGCATCCTGAATATTCCAGGCAGCATCTGATAGCATTTACCGGAAATTCCGGAGTATGTTTTTTCGTGTAAATCTCTCTTCCTGTGCAGCCGCAAAATTTTTCCATTAATTATTAAAGCAGCCGCTGAATCGTGATAGAAGGCTGAAATTCCAAGGATTTTTTTCATAAAAGAAAATTAGTATAATCCCGAAAATATCGGATTTTATTGTTGATGTTCAGAGTTCAGGGTTCAGGTTCAGGGCAGGGTTTCTTACCGGATTCACTCAACTCGCTCCTGAATTTATTTTACAATGCCCCAGGCATCGAACCCGGTCGGGTATTTTCTAATTTCTTTCTTGTAAAGAATTTTTTTTCGATCGTTCCTTATCTGTGTATCCATAATTTTCTCTGTAGCCGTAATGCTTACTATCCGATTTTATGTCATTTATAACAAGACAAATACCTTTGATTCCGCCTGTATTGATCTCCTTTAAGGTTATCTCAAACAAATCCCTCAAGGTCTTCTCCGGCCTGACTACAAGAATCGAGGTATCTGCAAGAAATGCCAAATGCATTGGGTCAGATACAAACCCAATAGGAGATGAGTCAATAATTATATATTCAAACTGTTCCTTCAATAACCTGATAAGTTCTACCGTTTTCTCTAAAGCAGTAAGTTCCGCTGGATTTGGAGGAATAGGACCTCCGGGGATTATCCATAAATCCTCATATTGAGTTTTAATTATAATATCCTGTAACTTGTCCTGACCAATCAGCCAGGTTGAAACACCTTTTTCATTACTGAGATTAAAATGCTGAAAAATCTTTGGTTTTCTTAGATCAAAACCCACCAGGACTGTTTTTTTGCCAAGCAGACTGTATGCAGATGCCAGATTTATTGCTATAAATGTTTTTCCCTCGGCTGGCATTGTTGAGGTAACCAGAATAACCGGTGAAGCAGCTTCCTTGGTGAAAAATTGCATTCTTGATCGTAACAAACGGAACGCCTCAGATACAATTGATTTGGGATAATCAAATAATGGAGTATTTGTTTTGTCGGAACTATGAGGTATATTGCCGATAATAGGTACATCTGTTATTTTCCTGACATCTTCTTCCTTAATCGTCTTTTTAAACTGGAATTTCAGAAATACAATCATGCAAGCTATTCCGATCCCGGCAATCAATCCGATAGCATAAATTTTTATCGGAATTGGTGAAACAAGAGTGCTGAATCGTTCATCTGCCGGGTCAATCACTTCGCTATCAGACCTGTTTGATGCTTTTTGCATCTGCTGTTCAGCCCGCGTTTCAAGAAGAAACGTATATAATTCATCATTAAGCTTAAATTTTCGCTCTATTCCAAGTAACTGCCTTTCTGTTACAGGTAAAGAAGATGCCTGGGCATTTGCTCTGTTTATTTGCTGCTGATTTTCAGATCTTGCGAGGCTGTTCGCTCTCCTGAGACCATTAAGAGTTTCCCGAAGGGCATCTTTTGAAGCGCGGACTCTTTTTTCCAGATTTCTTTGTATAGGATTCATTTCACCTGCTCCCCTGCTTGATAACTGTGTCTGGAGCTCGCCAAGTTCGCTGACGAGACTCGTGAGTCCGGCATCAGTTATACCCATTGTAATTGGGATAATCGGAGCCTTTCCGGACTCATCCTTTGACAGGTAATCTGCCAGGTAATCATAATAGCTTGCCTCAAGGTCAAGCCGGGCTCTTTCATTTTCAAGAAGTATTACCTGTCCTATTATAGCCTGCCCCTGGGCAGAAAGGTCCATTACTCTGTGCGATGAACGGAACTGCTGGAGCTTATTCTCCGTTATCAAAAGAGAATCAGATATCCCAGTGAGTTGATCATCTATGAATGCTATCCTTCTATCAGCTTCTGAATTTTTCCTGCTAAGCGAGATTGCCTGAAATTTTTCTACATGTCTGTTGAGAAAATCTACATTCCTAAGCTTATTAGTCCCGTTCATACTAATTCTCAATATTGATCCATCTCTGGAAACTTTTTCAACATTAAGCTGGTTGGTGAAATAGTTAACTAAAGTATTGCTGCTATGAATTATAAAATATAGCTTTCGTTTAAATTCTAACAATCTGTCATTATTTATATTGAACCATTCCGCATCTCGGCATTCAATGTAAAAGCTTCCTGCTGGAATTTCAATGGTTTCGCCAAATGAAGCGGTTTTTTTTAACGGAAAATGATCAGCCTCACATTCAATGGTGAATTTATCGTTTTCAAGAAAAGTAATTGAAAACTCTGT
>DNOQ01000539.1 GCA_003501665.1 Bacteroidales bacterium
TGCTCAGGGGCATCGAGTTCATCTATAGGGAACCGGCGGTAAACAGGCCGCTCACCCCCGATGATGACCCGAAAACAAACCTCAACAAAACAAGGTACCGCAACCAGATAAACAAGGTTGCACTGGCAATTAGGGAAATCATCACCTCGATGAAGAAAGAGGGACAACCATCAGGAAGATCATTGCTGAAACCGGCCGGTGCAGCTAAGGTACTCGAATCTATCGAAGAGTATGAAAAGTCCGTTGCCGTGCTTCCTTTTATCAACGACAGTCCCGACCAGGAGAACACATATTTCATCAACGGTGTGATGGAAGAGATACTGAACAATCTTCAGAAGATAAAGGATCTGAGGGTCATATCACGCACATCGGTTGAGCAATACAGGGATCAGAAGAAGCCCATATCCGAGATTGCACAGGAACTGGGGGTAAACTATATTGTAGAGGGCAGCGGGCAGAAATACGGCAGTTCCTTTCGTTTGAGGGCTCAGCTGATCATGGCAGCAAAGGAAACTCATCTCTGGGGAGAATCTTTTCAGAGTGAAATAAATGATGTTAAAGATATTTTCAATATCCAGATAATGATAGCGAAATCATTGGCCGAAGAGCTCAAGGCGGTCATGTCACCTGAAGAAAAACAACGCATAGAGAAAATACCCGCAACCGATCTTGCAGTTTTTGAAGAATATTTGAAGGCTCGTTCTTACTGGAATGATTTTAGCAGGGAATCATTGAATAAAGCCCTGGAATTTCTGAACACGCCATTGAAAAAGACCCTGAGTGGGCGCCTCTTTATGCCGGTCTGACAGAGGTCTGGATGGCAGTACAACAGTTTGGTTATGAACCTCCCTCAATCGCGGGTCCCAAAATAATCGAAAACCTGAATAAAGCACTTGAATTGGACCCGGATCTTTCCAATGTGCATTTTATCAGTGCAATGATTGCTCACCTTATGGAATGGGACTGGGGAAAAAGTGAAAAGGAATTTCTGAAAGCATTGGCTCTTAATCCCGGTGATACAGTTGCCAGGATCTGTTACGCACAGTTACTGGCGGTCCTTAACAGGAACGATGAGGCCCTGATCCAGGGACATCTTGCTAATAGCCTTGATCCATTAAATTCTACGATGAAGATGTGGTATGGTGCGTTATTAATGGAAGTTGGTGATTGCAAATCCGCCCTATCTGTCGGAGAAGAAGCCTTGACAGCTGATCCGGGAAGCTGGGTGCATTACAGCACGATTGAAACGGCAGCTTATCGATGCAAGGAGTATGATAAAGTAATAAAAGCAGTGAGATATGCTCTCCCCTTTACGATTGAAGAAGATGAATATAAAGAAATTGAGAGGATTTATCATGAACATGGTATAGCTTCTGCTTATGAAGAAATAATGAAACTATTGGAAAAATTTGCTCAAAACAATCCCATAACCTTTATAGATATGGCAATGAGGTACGTTTATGCAAATAAACCTGACAAGGCCATGGAGTGGATCGAGAAAGGACTTGAGATGCACGACCCGCAAATGACATATATAACTACGCTGTGTTATAATCTTGATCCATTGTTTAAGATCCCAAGATTCATTGAAATTGCGGAGCAAATGAAGCTTCCGATACCCGAACTAAAATAAATTTCCGGTTATGACATGGCAAATAATCCGAAAGAAGTTCATAATGTAAATCGATTTCCCATTTTTATCAGATAATAAAACAGATATGGCCAATGATGTTTTCATAAGCTACTCCAGCGTCGATAAGAACGCTGCTGACACTGTTTGTTCGATCCTTGAACAAAACGGCATAAACTGCTGGATAGCACCGCGGGATATTACCCCTGGACTTGATTTTGCAGAAGCCATCATCGATGGTATAAAATCATCGAAACTATTTCTCCTGGTCTATACATCCAGCTCGAACAATTCCAAACAGGTCATAAGGGAAGTAGACCGGGCAGTGCATTTCGGACTCCAGGTCATCAATCTGCGGCTCGAGGATGTTCCGATGTCAAAACAACTTGATTATTACCTGAGCAGTGTTCACTGGCTCGATGCCATTAAGCACCCGTTGGAAGAGCACATTAATAAATTATCGGGAGTGGTGAAAATTCTGCTCAGGAAAGATGGAGCCAAAGAGGAAGATCTCGAAAAAGCCGTACGGGATGGAACACTGCGGATGGGACCAGATAAAAAATCCATTGCTGTTCTGCCTTTCAAGAACATGAGTAACGATCCCGACCAGGAGTATTTCAGCGATGGGATGATGGAGGAGATCCTTGACCGTCTCTTCAAGATCGGCGATCTGAAGGTGATTTCACGAACTTCTTCGATGCATTATAAGAATAGTGACAAGCCGATAAAAGAGATTGCCCGGGAACTGGGAGTTGCCAGCATAATTGAAGGCAGTGTGCGCAGGGCAGGCAACAGCGTGAGAATTGCCGTTCAGCTGATTGATGCCGGAACCGATGCCCACTTATGGTCAGAGATTTACAACGGAGATCTGAGTGACCTGTCGCGCATATTTGTTATTCAGAGTGAAGTGGCACAATCAGTGGCGAAGGAGCTGAAGGCTGTTTTGTCCCCGCAGGAGGTAGAGCTCATTGAGAAGATACCCACAAGAAACATTGGAGCCTATGAAGCTTATCTAAAAGGACGTTTTTATTTGTATAAACTTACACAGAATGACCTGGAAACTGCAACTAAATACTTTGAAAATGCAATTGAATTGGATCCGGAATATGCACTGGCTTATGCAGGCATTGCAGTAGTATGGGTAGGAAGGGTTCAAATGGGATATACATCACCTGAGGCAGCTGGTCCAAAAATCCAGGAATCGCTGATGAAAGCCCTTGAGCTGGATAGCAGCAACGCAGAAGTACAATATACTTTGGGTATAATAGCTATATGGACAATGTGGGACTGGACCAGCGGTGAAGAAGCGTTGAAAAAGGCCATTGCTGTTAATCCTAATCATGCAGAAGCGCATGCATACTACTCTCATTTCCTGAATATTATGGGAAGATCTGAAGAAGCTATGATAGAAATTGAGATAGCCCTGAAACTGGATCCTTATAATCCTCTTATAATTAGTCTTTATAGTATTGACCTGTGGTTGGTCCGTCGTTTTGATGAAGCAACAAAAGCAGCCCGGGAAGCCATTCGAATGGAACCATTTTCTCTTGCTCAAACAGTTCTTACTCATACATTTCATATTACCGGAAGGTTCGAGGAAGCCTGGGAGTCGATAAAGAAAGAATTCATTATGGCGGGTCAGGGGCAGGCTTTTGAACATGACTTTAATAAACTGGGATATACCGGAGCATTAATCAAAGCTACGGAAGCACTTGAAATATTATCTGAAACGACTTTTGTAGATCCCGCGATGGTTGCAATTGTGTATATTATGGCAGGTAATAATGAAAAGGCGCTGGAGTGCATTGAGAAAGCCTATGAAATACGTACTCAAGTTATGCCTTATTTGAGAATACCAGCTTTTGATCCTATTCGTGATGACCCACGTTTCCAGGAAATTGCCCGCAAGATGAACCTGCCGTATAAATAACGGCACAACGGCATAAAGGCGCAACGGCGTAGCGGTACACACTGCCTTCGCTACCTCCTTCGCTGCAGCTACGGAGGTCAAAGAAAGCTTCGGCGGTCGAAGGGTGGAGAGGTATAAAGGCGTAATGGCGAAACCGTTTAATGATAATGGCAGGTTCGTTGCATGCAACGAACCATTTTATACCCAGGTTATGGGATTATTCCTGATATATTTCCTGATCCGGGATAATTGTCCGTTTGTACAAATAATGGCATCATAAAACCGTGATTGCCATGAAAAATCACCGTTAATCAACCGTGCATTTTTTGTTACTGCCGATTTGTATGACCGGATTACAACAGATAATGATCCTGATTTGGGGGATATACATGACATGGTTTTATTTTTGCCAGGTACATCATCAGGTGTTGGTAGGTTCGTTGCATGCAACGAACCNNCAACATAATTTTGCAAATTCCTGTTAATGATGATAATACCATGTATATGATCGGGCATGATAATAAATTCGTCCAGTCTAATATCTGGAAAATGTTGCGGTATTTCATGCCATAATTTATATGCTATACTGCCTATATCTGATAATTGAATTTCTCCATTCACAATAGTCCCAAACCACTTCTTTTTATTCTCGGCACATATTGTAACAAAATATTTCCCTGGCCGTGAATAATCACGGTTGGGATATCGTAATGAAATGTTATGCCAGCTTTTTCTATTAAACGAACACATCTTCTAACGCAGCGATCATTACAAATATAAACATTTCTTCCCATTCCGCTTTTCGCCCCCATCACAATTTTTATTTGCCTCGTATTTCACTGTTTCCTATCTTTATAGTAATCATTCTGTAAGATAATCTGCTTTTATGGCACATGATGTATTTATAAGCTATTCCAATAAAGATAAAACCGCTGCTGATGCCGTATGTTCTATTCTTGAACAGGACGGGATACGTTGCTGGATGGCGCCACGCGATATAACACCGGGAGTGCCCTTTGCAGAGGCCATTATCAAAGCTATAAAAGAATCAAAGGTATTTATCCTCGTATATACCCAAAACTCGAACGGTTCTCAGCAGGTCATTAAGGAGGTGGACCGCGCAGTACATCACGGGCTGACTTTCATCACCCTGCGCCTTGAGGATGTAACAATGTCAGATCAGCTCGAATATTACATCAGCGATGTTCACTGGCTGGATGCCATGACCCCTCCGCTGGAAGAGCATATTAACCGTTTATCCAAAGTGGTTAAAATGCTGATGTCGAAGGATGAAGTCAAAGATGATGATATTGAAAAAGCCATCAGTAAGGGAACCCTGCGGCTGGGAAAGACCGGTAAACCCGGTTCAGCAGCAGAAAGGTACAGATTCCCATGGAAGAGTGCAGTGGCTGCAGCAGCCGTGATAACAGCGATACTTGTTACCGTACTGCTGGTAATACCACGCCTGTCAAAAGAGATGGACAAATCAATTGCCGTGCTGCCGTTCACAAATCTGAGCGGTGACCCGGACCAGGAGTATTTCAGTGACGGCATGATGGATGAGATCCTTGACCGCCTTTTCAAGATAGGCGACCTGAAGGTTATATCACGCACCTCTTCCATGCGGTACAGGAATACCGGGCTTTCCGTTAAAGAGATAGCCAGGGAACTTGGAGTCTCGGCAATACTTGAGGGGAGTGTGAGAAGAGCCGGGAACCTCGTCAGGATAACCGTTCAGCTTATTGACGCCAGGAACGACACGCATCTCTGGTCGGAGGTATATGACGGTGATCTGAGCGATCTGTCCAACATTTTTGTAATGCAAAGTGATGTTGCCCAATCCGTTGCAAGGGAACTGAAGGCTGTGATATCCCCTGAAGAGAAAAAGCTCATTGAGAAAAAACCCACTGTAAACCTGACAGCTTAT
>DNOQ01000374.1 GCA_003501665.1 Bacteroidales bacterium
TCGCATCATAGGGAGTAACCTCAATCACATTCTTCAGGATTGCAATCGCCTCATACTGAAATGGGAAGATATAATCTGATTTCTGCATTTCAGCCTGGGAATAATAATGTTTCATCTCAACTGTCCTTCCAAGACGGCCCGCATAATACCCAAGATAGTAATATACCAGGGGTGATATATGTTCCTTACGACCATTTTGCCCGGTAAATTCTTTAAGCACCATTAATGCATCATTATAGAGTCCGGCATTACCATAAAAAACTGCGGTTTCAAGAACATTTTCGGGGTAATCATTAAAAATAGCCATCAATTCAGATGAAGTTATATCGTCATTATTAATCAGCCATTTTTCTGCAAGTGATGTTACATTTAACGGATCAACCGTTATTGCTGTATTAACCGTTTTCAACGCATCTTCACGGATTTCGCAATGACGCAGGATTGCTGATTTGAGTATAAGACTGTTAACATTCTTATCATTATTGCTCAAAGAGAAATTGATATTCTCCAGGGCTTTCTTAAAATCGCCCCTTATACAGTCAATTTCAGCAAGAGACCGGTAGCCGGGAGCTTTAAATGCTTCGCTCCATATCGATTTGAAAAAATATTTATACGCTTCATCATTCCTGTCCTGAGCCTTAAGTGCCACTCCAAGATAATAAAATGCCTCTCCTTCCTGCGGTACTGTATAGCTACCCGTAAGCCTTACCAAAGCTCTCCTGAAATATTTTTCTGCTTCATTAAACTGTGCTTTTTTTAATTTGTTAATGCCGAATGCAATATTTACCCGTGTGTCCAGTGAATCTCTTATTAACGCTTCTTCCCACCAGGGATCAGGTTCAAGAGACGGATTATGGAATTGTTCTATTCTCCTTCCTGTCAGGTAAAGCTGCTCAACTGACGTAATCGTCTCAGGCGACAGGGGTGGAACAACGATGTCCGGCATAGATTCTTTCTCAGGAACAGTCATACCATAACTGATTATCTCATTGCCATCTTTCAACAGAGAAACCGATAAGTTTTCCTTAATTGTATTTCGTGGCAGATTTACAGTCGCTGAATATGGTTTATCAGGACTGATATCCGATTTGATTTCCCTGATTACTTTGTCCTTATCTTTTACTACTATGACTCCTCCGGATACCTTTCCGGTGGTATATATACCGATCAATGCATTTCCGGCACTGTTAAAATCAAGGTTAATGGTTGCATTCTTGTTCGCGTTTTTTGCTCCCCGGGTTTCGCGCAGAGGGTACCAGTACTGTTTAATATCTTTGATCTCATCAGGTTGCATCCAGCTATAATCGGGCTGATTATCTGAATAAGAGCCAACCATCAGTTCAACATATGGCCCGTCATCGTCTGTCAGAGTCTGGTCCCACATTTTACCGTAAGGAGCATTTCCCCATGTCCAGAATTTTTTACCGGGTACTGTATGATGATCTGCATAGCAAACCACTCCCGCATTTTTTCCGTGATCATACCCTCCGACAAAATCTTCACTGTAATTCCATGCGAACATTGAATTGGAGTTATAGTGGTTTTTATACCAGCTCACATCAACTCCTTTTGTAAAATCAGCTCCTCCGTATATAGTTGTTGCTACCGGCCATGTTGTGAATTCTCTCTTTGAGTGATGTGTAACATATTGTGTGGAAGGAGGAAATATGACCTGGTAATTTTCGTTTGCATGAACACCTGTATTGGCAAAACAGAGAACCGACTGAATATAAGGCGATGTATTGAACATCCTGATTGTCACTTCAACATAAGATTTCCCGGGACGGAGTGTATATCCCACTATCCACCGTGTACGGTGCCGGAGTTCAAGCTCACCTACCCAGACAGTTTTACTGTAATCAGGATTTTCTTCCAGACAATACTGGACAGGAAGATAACTTGTTGCCCTGTGGTGATGCGGAATATTCCACTCGATACCACCCGATATCCATGCGCCAAGCATTCCTATAAGTGCCGGTTTAATAACATGCTGGGTATAAATAAAACTGTAATTATTTGTTTTATCCAGCGCTGAAAAGAGCCTTCCCCCTATTTCCGGAAGAATGCCTATCTTGATATATTCGTTTTCGAGCCAGATCATTTTATAGGACTTATCCTGCTTTATTCCGGTAAGTTTATCATACAGCGGATACGGATAGACTCTTCCTTCTGCACCCTGGTAAGCACGTCCGAAATAGAACATCGGATTCGGATCAGCTTCACCCACCATGTAGGTAGGTATTGTAACTTCTTCTGCCCATATTCTGACAGCCTCATCCTGAACAGGATTTCTGGCCTGAATTCTGCCGGCTCCAGTCTGACATTGAATCTCATTGATGATCAATCCCAAAAAAATCAGTAATAAAAGATTCTTCTTCATTGTTATGTGTATTGTATGTTATTATTTTATCCTGTTAACTCATGTTCAATCTGTTCAAGTGATTTACCTTTTGTTTCAGGTAGTTTTTTCAGAATAAACCAGAATCCAATTATACATATAATTCCATACAGCCAGAAAGTCCCTGAAGCTTTTAAGAGCTGGTTTAATAACGGGAATGTGTAGGTAAGGACAAAACATGCCGACCATAAAGAAAAAGTTGCAACTGACATCGCGGCTCCCCGTATCCGGTTGGGAAAGATCTCGGAAAGGACCACCCATGTAACCGGAGCAAGTGACATAGCATAACAGGCTATTGCGGTTACCACCATGATGAGTAAAGGTAATCCCTGGATATGAAAGAAATACATACTCCCGAGGATTGCATATATAGCGGCAAGTCCACCGGCTCCAAAAAGCATCAGAGCCTTCCTCCCAAGCCTGTCAACTGTAAACATCCCTACAAATGTGAAAACAAGATTGACACTTCCTGTTATTACAATGTTGAACAGTATGTCTGAAACACTGTAACCGGCATTTGCAAATATCTCCTGGGCATAATTGAAGATGACATTTATTCCGCACCACTGCTGAAAAACGGCAATTACAACACCTATCATCAACAGCTTTGATAATCCGGGATTGAGCAAAGCCCTGAAATCCGTTTTCTGAGATGCGTTACCGAGTGTTTCTTGGATTGAAACAAGCTCATTTTCAGCATAATTACCCCCTCCAATTCTCGTAAGTATTTTTTTAACTTTAATGTGAGCTAATCTGTTCTTCGCTAACCATCTTGGACTCTCCGGTACAAACCACATAAATATAAAAAAGAGAGTTGCAGGCACAGCACATGCATAGAACATCCATCGCCAGCCCGTCTGTCCGTTCCATGATGTCATTATTTCCACGGGAGTTGCCCCGGGAGGGACAGGCTGTGCTATTCGCCAGTTGATTATCTGAGCAGCAAGAATACCTATAACTATTGTAAGCTGGTTTATTGAAACAAATGCCCCCCTGATGGATCCGGGAGTCACTTCGGCTATATACATCGGGGAGAGATTTGAAGCCAGACCAATCCCGATTCCTCCAAGCATTCTGAATAAAATGAAAGCAGTTAATGAGTTTGCTGATCCTGTTCCCAAAGAGGCTGCAACAAAAAGTGCCGCAGAAAGAATTAGAAGTCTTTTCCTGCCAAAGCGATCACTCAGCCAGCCCGAAAGAACAGCTCCTGCCAGACATCCGATCAAAGCACAGCTCATTACCCAACCCTGAAGAGCGGGATTGCCCGTTATACTGAAAAATGGCTCATAAAACGGCTTGGCTCCTCCGATCACAACCCAGTCATACCCAAAGAGAAGTCCACCAAATGCAGATATCAGGCAAATTGTAAGGAGAAAGGGATAGTTAAATTTATTGCTATCCATATGAATATTATCGTGAAACGCTTTTCATATTAATACCCCCTTTCTTATTTCCCCCAGGGAAAAGTTTTGCTCCTTCCCTGGGGAAAAGTCTGCTCCCCTTCAGCGGGGGGTGGGAAGGGGCTGGGGCATTTATCATTCTAAACTTCCTTTAAAGCTTCCAGCATTGCAACCACATTTCCGAAAGGTACATTGGCCTGGATATTATGTACAGTGTTAAAAACAAATCCTCCGTCTTTGTTGAGTATATCACACTGACGCTTAACCTGTTCTTTTACCTGTGCCGGAGTGCCGAACGGAAATACGCCCTGTGTATCAACACCACCACCCCAGAAGACCACCCTGCTGCCATATTTTTCCTTCAGCATCCGGGAATCCATTCCGGATGCATTGATCTGCACCGGATTAATAATATCAAATCCCGATTCAATAAAAAGCTCCATAAGCGATTCTATTGAGCCACACGAATGTTTGAAAGTTTTCCAGCCCGTATTCTGATGTATCCAGTCATTAACCTTTTTATAATAAGGCAACCATACACGTGAATAAGTTTCGGGAGAGCAGAAAGTGGAATTCTGAGTTCCGAAATCTGTCCCGCATATAAATACCACATCGATCATGTTCCCGGTTACATCATAGATCTTTTTGAGGTTTTCAAGTGCGATACCAGTCTGTCGTTCAAAAATCTCTCTGACGAAATCTTCGCGCATTACTGTAGAAATATACCATTCCTCAACACCTCTTATCCCTTTTGGATCCTTCAACTGAAGTCCGGGGACAAGGGCAATATCTCCGAGTGCAGTTCCCCCAAGGGATGCAACAACACCTTTACCTGAGTTTTCGACAGATTCAACCTGCTTTTTCCAGTATTCAAGATTATGATCCGAAATAGCTGTGAATTCTTCAAGGTTATCTTCAATTTTTAATGTAGAATCATCAATTGGTTCCTGCCTGTTAAGGGCATCAAAAAAATAACCCGATTTAGGCATCATTGCACATGGAGGCACTGATGTATCGCCGCCGGGGTGAATGAGTATATCCCCGTTTACAGTGTAAGAATAATTGAATTCCCCGGGTAACATAACTTCCTGACCCCAAGGCATTTTATGTACCTTCCAGTCGCTGTTCTTAATGCCGAACATATTATTTTCCCCATAGATACCGATCACGTCGATACCCATTTCACGGATAAGATCATCGTCAATTTCTCCGAGCATCTGGTAAGGTTCAAATACCTTTACCGGACGCTTTTCAAGACCATAGTATTCACGAAGCTTTTCAACAATGAGGACATGAATACCTGTTACCGCTGTCGATCCGAAATCGACGACCACCCTGTCAGGCTGACGGTGATTAATTGTTTCTTTAAAGTTGTGCTTTGAATTGGCAGTCATAGTATTTGCGAAATAATTATTTTTTTGTTCTCCATAAAGT
This sequence comes from Bacteroidales bacterium, assembly GCA_003501665.1. Taxonomy (GTDB): domain Bacteria; phylum Bacteroidota; class Bacteroidia; order Bacteroidales; family VadinHA17; genus LD21. The sequence goes on from DNOQ01000374.1 coordinate 5,233, forward strand.
TAAATTTTTCCGCAATTATTTAATCCGGTTTTACAATTTGGTTAAATTTTTCTGAAAAAATTAATCTCTTCTTCTTACTTTTATTCCCGCTTTGCCTGTCAACTTTTTACTTTTACCTTATATCTTCTTTTATGACAGATGATTTTAATGTACCTGAGCCGTTACTTTTTAATCCGCTGAAGCATTATCTTCACTTCATTAAAGCTTTTACAGGTAAAAGATCGGAAGAAGAAAAGTATCCAGGATCAAAGGAATTTATAAAAGATCTCAAACATCTTGGATCATGCGTAATGGATGTATACAGAGGTGATTTGTCAGCGGATCAGATTTTTTCGGAGATAAAACAATTTCTTTTTTTAAATCACATTCTTTCAAAGGATTCATACGGGAAATGGGCCGGGATAAGCTTCAGAAGTTACAGGACAATAAATCTGTCAGACGGTTCGCGATGGACTTTAAAATATTATGATAATGAATCCAGGTATATTCATATTTTTCCGGCCCGATCGAGTCCATTCACCTTCAGGATAAAAGCCAATACATTAAAATCTGCAATTCTATACCAGGTTTTTGCGGGAAAGGATTATGTTTCAGAGGATGATCTGAATAAAGTGAGGGCGCTGGCGGGGTTGTCGCCCATCAGGGAGATTGCTGACGTTGAGGCGATAACGGAGATGATAGAGATGCTTAGGGTGTAGAGGTGAGAGGTGAGCGGTGAGCGGTGAGTGGTGAGTGATGAGAGGTGAGCGATGAGAGGTGAGCGATGAGAGGTGAGCGATGAGCTTGCCAGTTGCCAACTTAAAAATGAGCCTCGTGGAGGCGACCTGTTTGTAGTACAAAG
>DNOQ01000146.1 GCA_003501665.1 Bacteroidales bacterium
CTGAAAATACCTGTAAACAGACAAACAAGTACGGGGGCCAATAACATTGTCCGTCCGGGATTTTTAACGTCTTCGGCCAATGTAGTAACTCCATCAAATCCGATATAGGTGAGTGCTGCAAATGATGTTGCAGTCATAATGGCACTAAAATTAAATGTTTCAGGGTTATAAAATGGCTTGAAGGAAAAAAGGCCCCGCCAGCTCTGTTCTTTAAAAATAAACTCAATGGCAAGCACAATGAAAATGCCTATTACTACACACATAACAGCAAGCAGTATTTCATTCGAGCGTGCTGTGGTACGGATTCCTTTCAGATTCAGAAGCGTGATTGTTAATACAAACAGCAAAACGATAATAAAAAACGGAACGGACGGCAACAGTCTGGATAAAGTTAATGACCCGTATATTGTATTTATTACCGGTACGATAAGGTAGTCGAGTAACATTATCCACCCTGCAAGGAATCCCATATAACTGTTAATTCCTTTCCCAACATAGGTATAGGCCGATCCCGCGGAAGGATACAAGGATGCCATACGTCCATAACTGATCGCTGTAAGCATCATAGCAACCATGGCAATAAGTAATGTTGTTACCATATGACCCCTTGAGTTTTGCGAGGCAATGCCAAACAATCCAATTGCAGCTATCGGCTGAATAAGCACGATACCATAAAAGATCAGATCCCGCAAACCAAGAACACGACGGAAATGAGGTAAAGCCTGTTTTTCCTCTTTATTCAGGTTGCCTGACTGATCGATCATGTATATTTTGTTATGATTATCTAATCAGGAATATCGATGACTTTGCGGGTTATGGCTGATTCATAACATGCAGCGAGAATTTTCTGACTTCTGAGACCGGCTCCGGCATTATTTTCAGGTTCTCTTTTCTCAAGAATAGCACAACTGAATTCATTTATTTCAGCAAGATAAGTATTAACCGGTTGCGGGTTGATCTGAATTCCAACTCCTGTTATCCTGGTTTGCCGGGCGTCATATTCTGACAGGTCATTTTCCAGATAAGCCTGCATTTCACCTGAAGGACCCTGTCCAATCGTTCCTCTGGCTATTATGCTTCCCCGTGATCCATATAATTCAAGCATATTCCTGCTGCTGTTATCGGGAATGCAAAAAAATGTATCAACAGTTCCCATGGCACTATTTTCAAAGAAAAGCGAAGCAACAGCGCTGTCTTCCGATTTATACGAGTGTATTCTGTTAGTAATGAAACAATTCACACTTAAAATTTTTCCGAAAAACATTTCAAGCAAGTCAATACAATGACTGCCCATATCAATTAATGATCCTCCTCCTCCTGTTTCAGGGTCCTGTCTCCAGGCACCTTCTATCGGGGGATACCAGCATGAAAGCTGTGCTCTTGCGTAAACAGGTTCACCTAACCTGCCTTCTTCGATCATTTTAAGAGCTGCCTGATGTTGGGTATGAAACCTCATCATAAAGCCTGTTCCTAGAGTAACTCCTTCCTTATTACAGACACTTATCATTTTTTCAGCTTCATTAACACTAATGCCAAGGGGCTTTTCGCAAAGAATGTGTTTTTTATTAACTGCTGAAGCTATGACCTGATCGAGATGTTTATTTACAGGGGAAGCAATATATACTGCATCAATATCACAATTAAGAAGGCTGGTAAGGCTATCAGCCGCAGTGGTATTATATAATCGTGCCACGTTGGAATTGGTTTCTGAATTCACGTCATACACCGCAACCAATTCTGCATTTTCCGCACTGATTATGCCCTCAGGTATGGTTCTTCTCATGGCAATGCCACCTGATCCGATCACACCCCATTTGATTTTGTCTGCCACAATAGATCCTCCGTTTATTTTGAAAATGCCGTGATCACTTTTCTTAAAGCAAAGCCTATCTGTTCACAATTTTCAACAGTGTATGTAGGAAAAGCAAAGCATGTAAAAGTGTGATTCTCATGCCATATTGCATTTGGTACATCAACATTTGAATAATCTGCACTATTCCGGTTGGTATATTCTTTTGAAGTAAATGGAAAACCTGTACATCCAAATGAAATATGTTTCCTGAATGCCTGTTCTGTATGGCACTGAGGCCAGAATACTTTCCATACCGGGGCTCCTTCTGCAACAACTGCATCAACAAACTCTTTAATGTTACATTTCATATTCTCAATATCAAGAGAAAATGCCATTACATACCATCCGTTACGACGTTCTTCCGTATCAACAGGAGTGTATAAGACCTGTGGCAGGTCCTTGATACTATCGATTATTATACCTGCATTTCGCCGTCTGTTTAGCATATTCCAGTCATCCATTCTTTCAAGCTCGGCAATTCCGATTGCTGACTGCATCTCTGTCATCCGGTAATTCCATCCAATCATATTATGAATATATGGTAGTTTCTGCTCCAATTCGAGGAGGCTGAGTCTTTCCTTAACATCATATCCGTGATCTCTGAAGCTTCTGGCTATCCATGCATATTCTTCATTGTCGGTCGTCACCATTCCGCCTTCCCCCCCTGTTGTAAATGTCTTGTTTTGACAGAAACTGCAACCGGCTATATCGCCTAATGTCCCGGTTTTCTTTCCTTTATATGAACCACCAAATGCTTCCGCATTGTCCTCAATTATGAATAATTTATTTTTACGGGCAAATTGTATTATTTTATCCATTTCGCATACATTCCCGTACAGGTGAACCGGCATAACTGCCTTTGTCCTGTCATTGACCAGTTTTTCCGCTGATTCAACACTTAAACAATGATCTTCAAGATTCACATCGGCAAATCTTGGTATTGCGCCTGCCTGAACTACTGAAAAACTTGTTGCGATAAATGTATAGCTGGGAACAATTACTTCATCGCCCGGACCTATTCCTAGAGCTGCTAAAGAAACATGCAGGGCTGCTGTTCCTGTTGCCACAGAGACAGCATATTTGCTTCCCTGCCAATCAGCGAATTTTTTTTCAAATTCCATCCCTCTGGGCCCTGTCCAGTAATTTACTTTACCTGATCTCAGTACCTCTTCTACTGCTTTAATTGCTTTTTCATTAAAACTTGGCCATCGTCTAAGGGGGCTCGTCACAGCTTTCGACCCTCCGTGAATTGCTGGTATTTCAGACATTTAATTTTTAATTAAGTTAATTTACTGTTATTTATAAAGCAAACTGGTATTGATCAATATTACTAAAAATATTCACTTACCAATTTGAAAAATACTACAAAAAATTTGATTAATCGTATTATTGGTGCTGATTAAATTGAATTTATTAAGAAGTAAAAGTCTGGGGAAGAAACTC
>DNOQ01000481.1 GCA_003501665.1 Bacteroidales bacterium
ACGATGTCTTGGCACTCAACACTTAGAACATAGAACTTTGAACAATATTTTTGTTGAACATTGAACGTTGAACTTAGCTTTTTATCCTTTGCGGTCAGTGGTTCTGAGATAACGGATGAATCCGTTTATTAAGTTGGTCAACTTTAAACAATGTTCCGATATGCAGGAGAAAGTATTTTTATCAATGTAGCCTATATCTAGTGACGCATAACTTAAGCTTCTTACCTCAGAGACAGATCCTCTTGCGATCACCAGAAATTGCACAAATTCTTTATTACTACTTCGATCAAAACCTTCAGCAATATTGGACATTACAGATATGGCTGCTCTTTGTATCTGATCTCTAAATCCATAATCCTTTAAATTGGAAAACCTTTGATAAACCTCTTTTACCAACAATCTGGCTTCTTTCCACGATTCTATATCTTCAAATTTTTCTATTTTCATATCTCAACAAAAAAAGAGTTTAACGTTCTTGATTTTTGTTTCAACATAGAACGTAGAACGTTGAACATTGAACGGTTTTTTGTTTAACGTTGAACTTAGAACAGTTTTTTTATTCTTCTTCGTAACTTTTCAGGAATGAAGTTTAAGACTTTTTCCCAACGGTGAGGCGTTTTACGGTGATTCGGTTCGGCATCGGAATAATATCCGTAACCGTAACCATAACCGTGGCCATACTTGCGTCCGTATCCGCCGTATCTGTAATATCGGCTTCCATAGTAACCGTAAGTCTCGCCTCTGCCGGTTTTGTCATTCATAACAAAGCCGGCTACAGGGGCCTGCACATTGGCAAGCATCTCGCGCATATGCTGTGCCGCCTTGACGGGCACACGACCGGCCTCCATGACCAAAAGCACTATGTCCGATATCGTAGTAAGAACCGGGGCGTCTGTTACAGCCAGTACCGGCGGAGCGTCGATAAAGATATGGTCATACTCATCCCGGTGCGTAATCAGGAATTGACGCATCGCTTCCGAACCGAGCAGTTCCGCCGGGTTGGGTGGGGTTGTGCCGGCGGTAATCACGTCGATACCGGGAATGCCGGTATCATGCAGCACCTCACGAAAAGTTGTGTCTCCGGTGAGTACTTCACTCAATCCCGGAACTTTATTTACGCCGAATTTTTCATGGAGAGAGGAACGGCGCAGATCGCAGTCCACGACGAGCACCTTTACTCCCGTCTGAGCCATGGTATTGGATAAATTGGCGGTAATGATACTTTTCCCCTCACCCAGGAAGGTACTGGTTATCAGTATGATCTTTTTATCCCGGTTAATGGCAGAGAAATGAAGACTCGTGCGCAGAGAACGAAATGCTTCAGCAACCTGGGATTTCGGTTCCAGGCGCGTGATGAGCGGTAATCGCTTTTTAGCTTCTCCGTTTTCAGCACGGCTGGGAATGAACGGAATGACCGCCAGCAGTGGGAGACCGATAGCTCTTTTCGCCTCTTCAACATCTTTGATGGTGTCGTCCATGTATTCCTGGAAGAAGGCGAGTCCGATGCCGAGTATGCAGGCAACGAGAAATCCCAGGAGGAGGTTTTTCGGCTTATCCGGTTTAATCGGCAAAACGGGAGTAATGGCCGGATCGACTATGTTGATGTTGCTGACGGTGGTGGCCTTGGCAATGCGTGCCTCCTCATGCTTTTGCAGGAGGAAGGTATAGATACCAGCATTGACATTAGAAACCCGGGTAAGCCTCGCCAGATCGCGTTCCGCCTTGGGGAGCTTGCGCAATTTACTCTCGTAAATGTCCAGTTGATGAGTAACGGAGCTCTGCTGTTTATTCAGGTTAACCAGGTTGGTTTCATAAGTGGAGCGAATTTTCTTCTGAATTTCATCGATCTGCCCCTGTATAGTTCTTACAGCCGGATGGTTCTCGGTATAGTCGGTGAGCAATGTTCGTTTCTGTATCTCCAGTTCTGAGAGTTTCGTCGCCAGCCCGGCTACGAGTGGATCGTCTCGCATGATTGCCGGCGAGTAGATGTTACCCTTTCGCAGCGTACTATTCAGGGCATCAAGGGCAAATTCAACCTGTTTCTTCTGAAATATAACCTCGGCCCTTAATTTTTCCGTCTCCGAAAGATTTTTGACCACTTCCTGCGCTTCACTGTCGAGTTTAAACATCCCGGAGGAACTCTTGTAGGTCTCGAGGTCCTGCTCCGCGCCTTCTAACTCTCCGCGCAAACCTTTTAGCTGATTCTCGATAAAACTGACTGTCCGGCTTGCCTCTTCGGTTTTTAATTCAATGTTCTGTCCCAGGTAGACCTGTACAAGAGTATTAACTAAATCCCGCGCTTGCACCGGATCGGTACTGCTGTATGAGATACGGACGATGTTTGTCCTGTTTCCTACCTCTGTCGCCTTGAATCCTCCCTTCAAACTTACAGCAATATTTTGCAGGGGAAGAAGCTTCAAACGGAAGTTATCGCCTTTTTCGCCTTTAAGGTCGTTCAGGAGAAGACTGAAACCTTTTGCCTGCATGAGACGGCCGGAACTTCCCTCGCCGACCAGTTTGTCATCGTCATCTTTGACTGTAAAGGTATCGGCACCTGTCATTTCAATTCTATAAGAGGGGGTTTTCGCCGTGGAAGAAAAATCTAGTAGTTTGAAGTCCAGGTCTTTCGACTTTTTTGTCACCTGCCAGTCCAGATGGAGGCGCTTCGCAACCTGTTCAATATTTGTACGCGATTTGATGATTTCCAACTCCGCATCGATTGAATTTGATTGATCAAAGGTCATGTCTACCAATACGCCCTGCCCTCTCTCTTTCTTGATATGAAGCGTACTGGAAGCTTCGTAGATCGGCTTCATTAAATAAGTGTAAAGGACCACGGAGAAGAATACCGCGCAAAAGGCCAGAGTAAAAAGTTTTCTGCGCCGCAGAATGACACTCAGATAATCATAAATATGCGCGTTTTCGCCGCTTCTTAAAAGCGGTTGCGATGGAGGAATGGAAACGTTGGAGGTCATAATTATATCCTTTTAATCTTTAAGATATTTAATCTGGACAAAGGGTGACAAGATCGCGCTGAAGGCCGAAAGAGTCGGCAGCATTTCACCTAATGCTTCATTCCAGGTCGTCAGGGCACTCTTGGGTATATAAATAATGTCGCCCTCGGTAAGCGCCATGGGCATAGCATCGCCCTGAATGATTTTATCTACATCTATCATCATCAATTGCCCACGGGTAGGCGAAAAAGACCGGATGAGAAACACTCGTCGGGCATGATAGCCTATTTCCTGCAAACCAACAGTGGCGATAGCCTGCAGAAGATTAAGTCCCGCCGGAGGTATCGGTACCGGTCCTCCGCCCTTCGACGCGCCGAAAACAAAGACCACCCGATTTTTATTGTCAGGCATGTAGATGGTATCGCCTGGCTTCAACCAGATATTCTGAGTCTGATCGGCATTCATAAGCAGTTCGTAAATATCCACCGGTAAAACTTTTTTGTTCCGGATAATTCTGGCGGCTCTGGGGTTGGCGGAGGCATCGTAGCCCCTACCCATGGCAAGCCCCTGAAGAACGTTAAAGGGGCGATCCATGTAGAAAATGCCGGTATTATTAAATTGTCCTAAAATATACAGGGGCTGGCTTCTGTATTCCTTAACGTCAACAATCACCCAGGGATCTTTAAAATATTTCGGATAGATTTTCATAAGCCGGTTCTGTATCTCCTGAAGGGTCATGCCTGAAACGTGGAGCGTACCCACAAAAGGTAATTGAATATTTCCTTTTCCGTCTACCCGGTAGCCGGTTGCTTGTGTACCGGCACCGAGATTCGATTCGGCAAACGATGATGATCCCGATGTCGAGCCCATGCCGGAGAAATCCGGTTTGCTCACATTTATAGATAGTACATCATAGGGACCAACAATATAATCGGGTGGAGGTGGAGGTTCAGAGAGGGGCTGAACTGTCACTATCTCCTGTTCGACGACAGGGTTATGGACGTTTTGCAAATTTTTTGTTTTCGTTTCCTGACCGGATATATTTACTACGGTTCCGGGAGTCATGTCCCGGTATGTTGCGCATCCTGTCAGCATTAGAAAGATTATAGGCAGTAAAAATAAAACTGTAAAAATGATGAGTTTGTTGCGTGTCATTTTGATTACCTTCTTAAAAGTTCTAAGTTCTATATTCATTAAACACCTGTGAAAGGTAAACTTCCACCTCCGTCACTACGTAACACCCCCGCCAG
>DNOQ01000608.1 GCA_003501665.1 Bacteroidales bacterium
CCCACCAGGGTAATGAGCGGCTTGCCAAAAAATAATCCTGTGAAGTTTTTTGTTCTCCCTTCTTTGTCCGCGAGACCCATAAACCGATAAAAACAATTATGGCAGCATATCCAATGAATACTATCCAGTCAAAAGGTGTAAATTGCTTCATTTATGCCGATGATTGAGTAGCTTTTATACAAAATGCTTAATTAAAAATAACGTATTCTATTTTACTACCTTCAAAAAAACAAAGGGTGAAGGGAAATGTGCAATTTATTAATGTAAAAAGAATCAATTCTTCCTTTGGCTGTTCAAGTATTCCGAAAGTTCTATGATTTTGTCTGTATTAATGTAGTCAACGCCCAAATTTATAAGAGTGTTCCAGGCGTTAACAACATCGGGAGCATTCCAGAACCTGATTTTTTTGTTCAGGGCATGTACTGAATCCACAACTTTCCTTATAGTGATTTCATCAGATTCAGGAATACTCCCCTCTCCATTCCATGATGTGAATTTTCGGAGGTTCTCACTGAAAAGTGCAATTCTTTTAAGCTGCTGCTCATCATAGCTCCGGTCGATCATTCCATCAAAAAACACAAAATCAGGATATTTACTGAATTCTGATGGTTCGGGCCTGTTACCTGTTATTACAATGCGGATTGCAGTTTCATTAATGAACGGATCAAAAACATCGGGATAATCCTTTAGTTTTTCTATTAACATCGAAAGTGCAGGTTCTGAAGCTGTCTTCAGATCGATAAGCAATTGAAATGTGGATGTGGGGTCAGTCCATGGTTTTCCCCCATTCTGTCTCAGAACTTTCACGGAAGGTCTTATATAAAGGGAATCCAGCGTTCTTTCAGGATTTATTTCAGACTTGTGGTGAGCAACAAGCAATTCTTTGCCGGTCACCCATATATCGGCCTCGATCGATCCGAAGCAATTACTGTAAGCCAGCCAGAAGGGAGGGTCATTGTAATAATCATTGTGGGCATGCGCATTAAGGGTTGAGTACTGGGCATTGACTGAAAGAAAGGTATTGATCAGAAAGAAGATCAGAATAATCATTTTCCTCATGATACACCGGGTTTTCATTTATAGTTAGTAAGAAGAGCAATCAGCTTATCTGCCTTCTCTTGAATCTCCTGCGATTCTCTTCGCATACCGTAAACAAATTTGTTATTGTCATATTCTCCGCGCACAGCCTTAAAATCATTATCCCTTGTGCTGATATCTCCATTAATACCAAAACCTATTTTGCTGCCGGCATCAAATTCTTTTTCAGCATCTTTAAGAATCATATTGTTCAGCTTAATGGCATTTATTTTCCAGTCAGTAATAATCCGGATTAAATCATCAACCGGCAGATCTTCAGGTTTATGGCCGGTCTGAATAAGAATAAGACCGTAACACCAGTTCCAGGCATATTTATCGTAATTGTAAAATATTGATGCAAGATTCTCATTTAATTCGTCAACCGATTTTGTTTTGCGGTTTTTAACTGAATCAACCAGTTCATCAATTTTATCTGAAGGTGAAAAAAGCCCGCAAATGTCAATCCATTTGCCTGTTCCGTCTGTTCCCTGTGATGTCAGTCTATATCTTAAATCAGTAAGTAAAGAGTTATTGTCCAAATCCACGATCCGTTTCACTAACTCCTGCCCAGCATAAATTTTCATCGCCATTTCATAATATTTCCGTGTGGTTTTCAGAAGAAGACGATTTATGCTTATTCCTTTAAAAGTGACATAATCATGATTTTTGTCGGTTTTTTCAGAAAGCTCGTTAAGAATTCTGATGCCACCAATTATTTTGTCGACAAGGTAAGGGTTGAACAGATCGAAATGGATCAGATCCAGCTTATCCGGATCCTTTCTCCTGTCCCTTGCCGGCCATTTATCAATATCTCTGCGGGTACCGACCGTGAAAAGGTTCATTGCCGGTGTGAGTTCACTTTTGCCCTTTTCTTCCGAGATGTATGAAAACGGAAAATCGGAGGTATCGAAATTTGAATAATGTTTACCCATTACCACAGAAAATGCACCAATGTTGACTGGCAGTAAAAGGTACGCGAAAGAGCCTGTTTTGGAACCTCGTTCCAGAATACCCTGATGTAAAGGACCAAGCTTGTACATATGATTACTTTGATTTGTGCCGCTTCCTGCATTAAAAAAGGAAGCAAGAGTGGCTATCATCAGGGTTGACTTATGGTGTGTAACGGTGTATGGTCCGGCAAACAAACTGCATGCTTCGCCATGAAATGCTTCGCTGTTGGCAAAGAAGGCAGAATTCTCAGCTGAATACTGTTTCCCCACTTTTACTCCCTGGCCCACAAAGCATTTTTCAATTATTGCCCCTCCATCGACTTTTGATCCCGATAATATTATGAACTTTTTCGCGATGACTCCAGTACCAATAAATACAGGTGCTTCATGGCAGCTTTGAATAGTACCTTCTTCAAGCAGACTTGCTCCCGAAATGGTAGTATGACTGCCAATAAGGACATTACGGATGATCAATGAATCCTGAATCCTTGCTCCGGTTTGTATTAATCCCCTGTTTGACCTTTTTGCTTCACAATAGTTCCTGATCAGGTCAAGTATTTTATTGGTGAATTCTTTATCGTGGCGATAAAGAACGGTCAAATAGGCTACCTGGGCAGATAACCTGTCAAAAATAGGTAGTTCTCTTCCTCCTCCCTCATTTAGAACTTCAATTTCGGTTCCATTGCCAAAAGTTGACTCTTCATCAACTTCAAGGGAGCCGATATTTGATATTGCAACATTTTCTTCAATGGTATAATTTGACAGGTTTTTAACATCCGAAACATAAACCTGGTCACCAATTTCACAATTGGTAATGTAACTATTGTAAATCCCGCATTTTTTGGATGTGTTTTTACCGGTCTTTATTGTTCCCGAAAAAACACCAAGCTTTATTTTTCCGTCAAATCTGGTATTGGAAATATTTTCCGGAGAAAATCCTTCCTTTACGGTAATCCCGGTCCAGTTCTCAGCAAAGCAGTTTTGCAAAAGGAGCCTTTTTACTTCTTCATCTGTTAAATGCCTGTAAGTCATTTGATGAAATTAATATTATGAAGCTCTGTTGCCTGATTTTTACCAATTGCGGTTATCGAAGTTTGAATTCTCGATATCCATGAAATAATTTACGGTCTGTACATGGAG
>DNOQ01000135.1 GCA_003501665.1 Bacteroidales bacterium
TTCAGCGTTAAAAGATATTCTATCCACGACGGCCCGGGGATCAGGGTAACATTTTTTATGAAGGGATGTCCTCTTTCATGCTGGTGGTGCCATAATCCGGAAGGGATCTCTCCGGATCCGGAAACAGTCCGGGAGATTCACAAAATCGGAGTAAAGGAATTCATAAAATCTGAAGACGCCGGCAGATTTTATTCAATTGACGAGATTCTGCATATTCTTGAAAAAGAGAGGATTTTTATCACGGAATCAAAAGGGGGGGTGACTTTTTCGGGCGGAGAGCCATTATACCAGCCCGAATTTCTGCTTGATGCTCTTAAAGTATGCAAATCGAACGGTTATCATACAACTGTGGATACATCGGGTTATGCTTCTCCGGAAAATTACCTCGGAATAATCCCCTATACCGATCTGTTTCTTTACGATATCAAACATCTTGATGATTTAAAACATTTTGAATGCACAGGAGTGTCAAATGCTCAGATATTGTCAAATTTCAGACTGATCCTCGAAAGCAGTACGGATATTTACGTAAGGATACCGGTTATCCCGGGGTATAATGATGACAATGATCATCTGGAGATACTAAGGAATTTTTTAATTGAAAATAAATCGGACAATCTCAAAAAAATAAATTTGCTCCCTTTTCATAAGACCGGACAGGCAAAATACAGAAAATTTGGTATTGCATATAAGATGAATGGTATACAACCGCCCTTAAAGGAAAGGATGAATGAATTGAAAGAGTATTTTTCGGGAACAGGGATTAAGGTGAAGATTGGAGGATGATTAGAATAAGAAATTCATAAATGAACATGGATTTAAAAACTCGCAAGATCCTCAGCCAATTTATCTTATATACCCCCCAACCCCCAAGGGTTATAAAGTAACCGAAACATTAAGTCCCCCGGGGATTTAGGGGTAGTAATCCCTTGGGGAATTTAAGCGTAAAGAAACAATGGAATTGATAATATTCTCAAAACACCCGGTCAGGAAAAATATAAGTGATAACAAATATAAATAGTGTACGATTAAATTTGATGATTGATAATTAAATTATTGATATTAATGACATTAAATACAGGTCGCCCCGATGGGGCTTGCATTTCTAATTATAATTATTTTCTACAAACAGGACGTCCCTGACGGGACTCTATAAACCAAAACTCCGTAGGAGTGAGCTGTTTATAGAAATGAGTTTCCTCCATTATTTTAGCTCCGTAGGAGCGACCTGTTTTTAATCGGACAACAATGATAAAATATGATACTTTCTGAAAGAGTAAAGATACTCAGGGAACAGAGCCTTAATGCAATTGAAAAATTCTCGGCAGAGAGGGCTCAGCTGATCACTCAGTTTTATAAGAGTGATGAAGCCAGGGAGCTGTTAATACCGGTTAAAAGAGCAAAAGCCTTTGAATATATTCTCAGGAATAAAAAGCTTTATATCGGGAAAGGAGAGCTGATAGTCGGTGAAAGAGGTCCTGCACCTAAAGAGACTCCGACCTATCCCGAGATAACTCTGCATTCACTCGAAGACCTTGATATCCTTGATACAAGGAAAAAGGTTTCATTCAGGGTTAATGATGAAGCACGGAGGATATATAGGGAAGAGATCATTCCTTTCTGGACAGGTAAAAGCAACCGCGACAGGATAATGAACCTCATGACACCTGAATGGCACACTGCATATAAAGCAGGCATATTCACTGAATTTCAGGAGCAAAGGGCACCCGGACATACTGTTACTGGTTACAAAATGTTCAGGACCGGTTTTCTGGATTTAAAGGAAGAGATCAGGGATAGTGTTTCTAAGCTTGATTACTATAATGATCCGGAAGCTTATGAAAGGTCGGAGGAACTGAAGGCTATGGATATTGCATGTGATGCAATTATCATGTATGCAAACCGTTATGCAGATGCACTCTCGGAGCTTTCAGAAACCGAAAACGATCCGATCCGCAAGGTTGAACTTGAGAAGATGGCCGCTGTGTGCCGGAAAGTGCCGGCGCATGCCCCGGAAACCGTACATGAAATGCTCCAGCATTACTGGTTCATCCACCTTGGAGTTATTACTGAACTCAATCCCTGGGATTCATTTAACCCCGGACGGCTGGACCAGCATCTGTGGATAGTATATAAGAGGGAGAAGGAAACAGGATCTCTTACAGATGAAATGCTCTATGACCTGCTCTGCTGTTTCTGGATCAAATTCAATAATCATCCTGCCCCTCCGAAAATGGGCGTAACAGCATCTGAAAGCAGTACCTATACCGATTTCTGCCTCATTAACCTCGGAGGTGTTAAAGCTGACGGAACCGATGCAGTAAATGAAATGACATATATTCTTCTTGATGTTATTAAAGAAATGAGACTGCTTCAGCCCGGTTCCATGGTTCAGATCAGCAGGAAGAATCCCGACAGATACATACATAAAGCGCTCGATATAATCCGTACAGGCTTCGGGCAGCCATCCTGTTTTAATACCGAGGCTATAATACAGGAGCTCCTGCGTCAGGGGAAAAATATTGTTGATGCCCGTAACGGAGGCGCTTCGGGATGTGTCGAGACGGGCGCTTTCGGAACGGAAGCATACTGGCTTACGGGGTATTTCAATCTGCCCAAGGTACTTGAACTTACCCTGAACAATGGTTATGACGTAAGGACAAATGCACAGGTGGGACTTCAGACAGGATACCCGGATGATTTCAAATCATTCGATGAATTGATGGAAGCCTTCAAATCACAGGTCAACTATTTGACAGACATAAAAATACGGGGTAATAATGTGATCATGCGGACATTTGCGGAGTGGCTTCCTGCTCCCTTCCTCTCATTACTGGTTGAAGATTGTATAGTAAAGGGTAAAGATTACAATGATGGTGGTGCACGTTATAACACCACTTACATTCAGGGCGTAGGTCTGGGAAGCATTGCCGACATGCTTACATCAATAAGATATAATATTTATGATCATAAAAAACTGACCTGGAGCCGGTTTAAAGCGGCTCTCGATGCGGATTTTAAAGNNTACGAAGAGATTCAGCACGTATTTATCTATGAAACACCAAAATACGGCAATGATGATGATTATGCCGATCAACAGGCTGTTTCGGTTTTTGAGATATATTACGACGCGGTCAATGGCAGACCCGATTGCAGGGGAGGAGTTCACAGGATAAACATGCTTCCGACCACATGTCACATATATTTCGGAAGTGTAACCGGTGCAACCCCCGATGGGCGGAAAGCATTCAGGCCATTGTCGGAAGGAATATCACCCGTTCAGGGTGCCGACAGTGAGGGACCGACGGCAGTCCTCAAATCGGCTTCAAAGATTGATCATTTACGTACCGGAGGGACACTTCTTAATCAGAAATTTGCCCCTCAGTTCTTTGAGGATGAGCAGAGTTATAATTGCCTTACATCATTAATCCGCAGTTACTTTGCACTCGATGGTCATCATATACAGTTCAATGTGGTGAATGCTTCCACGTTACGCGAAGCGCAGAAACATCCTGAATTATATCGTGACCTTATCGTAAGAGTAGCCGGTTACAGCGATTATTTCAACGATCTGGGAGAAGATCTCCAGGATGAGATCATCCTGCGGACGGAGCATTATAGTGATTAGTTCCTCATTATCAATAACTATAGNNCTCACTTCTTCTTATCCCTTGTTTCGTTAAATACCGAAGTTGCCGTTGCAACGACACCTGCTATATCTGAAAGGTTTGACGGCAATATCACTGTATTGTTCATTTTGGCAAGGTTGGCAAATGCTGTAAGATACTGTTCGGCTATACGGAGATTTACTGCATTGAGTCCATTTTCTTCTGATATAGCGGCCGAAATTGCTTTTAATCCATTGGCAGTTGCTACTGCCACCTGTTCAATTTCTGAAGCACGGCCGGCAGCTTCATTGATCCGTTTTTGTTTTTCACCTTCCGATCTCAGGATGAATTCCTGTTTGTCACCTTCGGCTACATTGATCTTGGCCTGCTTCTGGCCTTCCGATTCAGCTATGGTCGCTCTTTTTTCCCTTTCTGCCCTCATCTGCTTTTCCATGGCATCTTTTATGCTCTGCGGAGGAGAGATATTTTTCACTTCATAACGGGCTACCTTAATTCCCCAGGGATCACTGGCTTTATCGACTGCTTCGACAATTGCTGCATTAATGGATTCTCTTTCCTCGAAAGTCCTGTCAAGTTCAAGTTTTCCTATCACGCTCCTCATGGTGGTCTGTGCTATCTGGATCGATGCAAACCGGTAGTTATCAATGCCGTAAGATGCTTTCTGAGGATCCAGTACCTGAAGATACAGGATACCGTCAACCTCAACTGCAATATTGTCACGTGTTATACATACCTGTGGTGCAACATCAATTGCCTGTTCCTTGAGTGTATGCCTGTACCTTACTTTGTCTATGAATGGGAGAAGAACCTGGAATCCGGCCGTGAATGTCGCTTTATACTTGCCAAGTCTTTCAACGATTATGGCTGTCCTCTGCGGAACAACCTTCACCATCGATGCTAAAAGGATGAAAGCAAGGATGATTATGCCAATAAGAATAACTGTAGTACTCATTTTTCAATTATTTGGGCTTAACGATTAATTTGACATTCACTTTTTCAATTATTATGACACGTTGTCCGGATTTTATCACTGATTCGGATTCAGCGTTCCACGTGGTTCCTTTGAATTCGACCTTTCCTGTCTTATCAGGACCGAAATCATCAATGGCTACTGCTTCCCTGCCGGTGAATTCATCCTCAATGGATTCTGACTTGTCATCCTTGTTGTAAATGAACTTATTCTGGATCATTCTGCGGAAAACAAGAAGGACTATTACCGATGTAACAGCAAAAATTGCCGCCTGAAAGTTAATACCGGGATTGAAGATAATGCACACAAGGGAGGTTATCCAGGCACCCACACCAAAAAAAATTATCACAAATCCCGGGACCACAAGTTCGAGAAGTAACAAAACCAATCCCAGGATAAACCAGAAAAGTTCCGGTCTGTTTATAAAAAATTCGTTCATAGATTGAAATTTAAATTGATTTAAGGAAATATTCCGCTGACAGTAAAATTAAGCAAATAGCCAGAATATGCAAATACAGCGGGGATAATAGTTAAGATGATTCAGATTTTTTTTGTGATACAGCAGATATGCTATCTTAATGAAAAGTCATGATTGATGCCTTTCATCCATGAAACAACTTTTTTTGAGAAGAAGTTTAGATTCTCACAGTTATTATCACCTTCCATTTTGATTAGATATCCTTTATATACGTTGAAGGTTTCATCAAATTTAAAACAGATGAAACTAAATGAGCCCATATCGGCCCCAATATTTCTCACTGCTGATACTTTACTTGATGATATATAAGGAATATGCCGTGCAAACTTTTCCAGTTCGGTCTGAGGAATCCTTTTATCGGATATTGTGCATTTACTGAGATTTTCCAACAATTGTTCCTGGTAGATCATAAGATCGTTATCAGGAAAATTCCACTCTTCAGGGTTATTGTAGATCAATACATTGCCTTCCTTGTCGATAAAATATCCGGAATGTTGTGAACCCCAGGCATTATTATGATATTCATACTGGAAAAGGATCTCCTGCTCATCGCTGAGGATAAAATCTTTACTGCATCCTGTAAGGATTAAAACAGTCAGTGGTATAAATAATATTTTCTGAAACGGCATTTCCATAGTCAATTTTTTCTTATCAAAAATCGGACCATTATATATCTGACAGCATGGAAGATTCAACAAATTTATCAATAATTTACTTTCAATTGCCGGTATGAATATTTTAATTTTCCATTTTTGTGTTGTATCTTGAAAGAAAGTTTTTCCTGCGCGGAGGGAATATCTGGTGAAGTATTGCGAAGGTCAGATGTGCAGTATAACTGTCATGAATTTAATTAATTGGCTAATATCAGTTACATTTCAGTTTTTTGAAACCGAATAACGGAAACAGCTATGGAAAAATTCTTTGATTATTTTGACAGCCGTCACAGGCAGGATATAATGAGCAAACCGGCCGGTGATGATGGTCCTGTTATTACCATTTCGAGGCCGACAGGTTGTGATGCCCGCCAGGTAGCTGAAATTGTTGTTGAGATCCTTAACCGTCAGGGAGATTCAAAAAAGTGGAGGTGGGTTGATAAAGATATCATATATGCCATTGCAGAAGAACTGAATACCAATACCGAACGTGTTGAAACCTTCTACAGGGGTCTGGGGCTATCCGATATGTCGGAGATGATAATGGCATTTTCGGGAGGATATGTCAGCGATCTGCGCATTAAAAAAGCTATTAAGGATGTAGTTTTGCCGATGTGCAGGGAGGGATATATAGTGTTAGTCGGAAGAGGAGGTGTCTCCATTGCCCAGAATATTACCAAATCGCTCCATGTAAGGCTGATAGCTCCCTTTTACTGGAGAGTCGAGAATGTTATGAGGAAGAAGGATATGGATATAGCAAAAGCTGAAGAATATGTGGTGGATAACGACGAGAAGAGACACCATCTGATAACCACTTTCCTGGATAAAAAGTCGGTCAACATCGATTATCTTTTCGATATAACCATTAACCGCAAATCTTTCGGAATACCGGAAACAGCAGAACTGATTGTTTCGATGTATGAAAAGAAAATCAGCAGGGTTATCGCCGGATCTGCCAGATCGTCACAGATATTCTGACTCACTACTCACCACTTTTGGCTCTGCGNNCTGAGCCCTGCCTTGCCAGCCGTAGACTTCCGCTACCACCGTAACCTGAGCGAATGTGGTAGCGGAGGCTGTAGTCCTGAGCCTAAACGCAGCTGATATCCCCGATCCTTTTTATATGCTCGCTGGTCCTTTTGTCGAGACTCTTCTTATATGCATCCCAGTCGGTTACCGGAAATTTTGCCACACCTGTATCCATTGCTGCTTTTGCAACTGCAGATGCAACGTATGATATGAGACGGGGATCCAGCGGCTTTGGTATGATATAATCTTTACCGAAAGTAAGATTTTCAAGGTTATAAGCCTTCAGCACACAATCCGGGACAGGCTCTTTTGCCAGTCCGGCAAGAGCCCTCGATGCGGCAAGCTTCATCTCCTCATTGATGGTTGATGCCCGCACATCAAGCGCTCCCCTGAATATAAACGGAAATCCGAGTACATTATTAATCTGGTTGGGATAATCGGACCTTCCCGTGGCAAAGATAAGATCATCGCGGGTTGCCATTGCATCTTCGTACGAGATTTCCGGATCAGGATTCGCCATTGCAAAAACTATCGGATGATCTGCCATGGTTGCGAGCATCTCCTTTGTCAGCATTTTTGCTACCGAAAGACCCAGAAAAAGATCGGCTCCCTTAACCGCTTCAGCAAGAGTATCTATATTTCTGAAAGTGACAAATTCCTGCTTGTACTTGTTAAGATCCTTTCTTTTACTGTTAATGACACCCTTACTGTCAACCATTACGATATTCTCTTTCTTAACACCTAGTGACAGGTATAACCTTGAGCAGGAGATCGCTGCAGCGCCTGCCCCGCATACAACAATTTTTAATTTGTCAATTTCCCTCCCGGTGATCTCAAGTGAATTGAGAAGTCCTGCACCCGAAATAATCGCGGTACCGTGCTGATCATCATGAAAAACCGGAATATCAAGCATCTCTTTAAGCTTCGATTCTACTTCAAAACATTCCGGGGCTTTGATGTCCTCAAGGTTTATTCCACCGAAGGTCGGTGCGATCTTTGCACATATTTCAATCAGCTTTTCAGGATCCTTTTCATCTATTTCAATATCGAAGACATCCACATCGGCAAAAACTTTAAACAGTAAACCCTTGCCTTCCATAACAGGTTTCCCGGCCATTGCTCCGATATCCCCCAGACCAAGTACTGCCGTGCCATTCGATATAACCGCAACAAGATTGCCTTTTGCGGTGTATTTATATACATCTTCAGGTGTTTTCTGTATTTCCAGACAGGGCCAGGCTACCCCCGGAGTATAGGCAAGACTTAAATCGGATTGAGTACTGTATGGTTTCGTGGGAATGACTTCAACTTTACCGCGACGACCCCTGCTATGATAGAGAAGGGCATCTTCCTTTGTGACTTTTGCCATGTCTTTTAATTTAAGTAATGTTTAACGACTCAGACTGTATCAGGTAAACAACATCCGAAAATATAACAATAAAATCAGATTGACAGAATAAATAAGGATTTTTTTGTATTGACAAGTAATAATCCATAAAAAGACAGGTGTGTATTCCTGATTTACCTCCTTCCTTATTATTAAACCGTCACTCTTCAAATTCCAGATACCACTTCACTTTTTCAATTTTTTCAGCCGTTAGAATCCCATTACCCACCAGCTCCTCACCACTCAGTATCCTGCCCTGCAGTTCCCTGTACTTTAGAATTGATGCAACTTCATATCTGTCGAAATATGGCAACCGTAGCAGTTGCTTAAAATCAGCCGTATTGATGTTTATTTTCCTGACATCCGCGGGATCTGCTTTCAGCCGTGCCGAAATCAGATCATAAGTCTCCTCAGGAAGTCCGTAAACTTCCTTAAGCTGACTTATATCTGCAAAACCACCCAGCAGGTTCCTGTATTTTATTATCCTGGCCGAAAGAACAGGACCCAGCCCGGGAAGTGATTCCAGTGCGGCTGAATCACATTTATTAAGGTTTATGACCTTTTCTGGTCTGTAACTCCTCTGCATCTGAGGAACCTGATCCAGGGCAATAACATTCTTGGCACGGCTGCTGTCAGCCGACATAGTAAAATTGTCAAGCGGGATTATTTCCACGCTCATCTTACGGTTTGGTATAATAAATCTTATACCGGCTACTGCCGCAATAAGCATAAGAAGTATAAATGATGACCTTCTTTCACGCCTGGTATAGCCAAACCATTCCTTCAGGGGTTCAAAAGAAAAATGCTTCATAAAAAATGCAGTAAGACTACTGCAATTTATTAAATCCGGAGAAAATATGAAAGGGAATTATCCGATTAATAAATACAATAAAAAAGTTTTATCAGAACGGATAGCCTATTCCCACAACAAATGTGAAGATCCTGCCGCCCTCTGTCTTATCGGAATAATCTGACCAGCTCCTTATCCATTTTGAACCGGAAGGCAGACCGGGATCTCTTAATTTCATCCCTATATCAGCTCTAATCAGCACAAAATCAAGGTTAAACCTTAAACCGGTACCCGTACCGACAGCCATATCCCGTGGGACATTCTTTAAATGGAACTGTGCACCTTCCTGGGAGTTATCGTTAAAGGACCAGATATTCCCCGCATCGATAAAGACTGCGCTCTCGAGGATCCAGAAAAGTTTGAACCTGTATTCGATATTTGCTTCCAGTTTTATATCGGCCGTCTGGTTAAGGAATGTGGACCGGTCGGGAAAATAAGAACCCGGACCGAGTGTTCTTACCTGCCATGCTCTGATCCCGTTCGCACCTCCTCCGAAATATTGCTTTTCGAAGGGTATTGCCTGTGAATTGCCGTAAGGTATGCCGGCTCCGATAAATCCCCGGTATACTATTGAACTTACATCATTAATGATCACATTATATCTCAGATCGATATCCGCTCTGAAATACTGGGCAAACGGCTGGCCGAAGATATTATAGCTTCCTTCTTTTTTTTCGAGACCGGCTAAATTGCTTATAAGTCCCAGCATATTCCCCGATGTTTCTGCATTTACCCTCATAAACCAGTAATCTTTTGATCGCCTGATTGTCTGGTTACTGTAGATAAAAGAATAACTGCTGCCCAGTATTGTAACATCCCTGTAACTGTACGCGAGATATGAAGAGGATTCTATTTTTTGCCTGAAGGCAGGATCGATAGTATCGAGCTTTACTATATTAAGCTGTAAAGGGTTGACAATGTGTGTGGTATATGCATTTCCGTTCCAGTTGTATCCGAATGTGGCATTTGCCATCTTTCTTGTATAGAATGGCATTTTCTGATAGTTGTAAGCAGCCAGCAGGGTTGTGGTAGGATTATATTTTTTTATAAATCCCTCGGTTTTCAGGAAAGGAACAATGAATTTCGGGAACCTGAGGCTTGTTTCAGCACCATATTCCACGGAATGCAATATACTGTCCTGTGAGAGTGTTTCATAAGCTCCCTTGAGTTTAAGATTGAACAATTCGGCGCCATGGAAAAGGTTTTTGTGCTGATAAACCAGGTTGAGAGCTCCTCCCAGACCGTCAGAATGAGTTCCTTCAACTTCCACCTTATATGATTGCTGTCTTAACAAAGTAAGCTGAATATTACAGTCAAGTTCAAGCTCTACACCCTGCCTGTATGAACTTCCGGGAACTTCATTATAGAAAATGTTTACAAGACGAAATGTTTTCAGTCCCAGGAGGTGCGACTGAGTCTGCTCAGTATTTGTAACACTGAACATGGAACCCGACTTAAGGTATAACGACTGAATGATGAGATCACGCTTTATCTCCGGCCTATTCTGAGGAGAAATAAAATAATAACCTTCGTAAAATATTGTATCAAGGCTGTTTATATATGCCTCTCCTCCTTCGAGTGCATCTTTGGGAACAAAATCGGGATAGACATATACATTTCTTATCCGGTACATGGAATGAGGAACCGATATGATCCTGTTATTATTATCAATCCTTGTGGATGTCCTGATGGCGTAAAAGATATCTACCTGCCTGTTACCAATGGTGCTGTCGACCCTGAAATTGATATGCTCACGTGAAAAACCATAGAATCCCCTGTCCTTGACAAACTTTTCAAATCGTTTCTGCTCAGACTGAAGAACATCAACATCATAAGGTTTTCCCCTTGTTATCAGACAATTAATCGAATCAAAATAGAACCATTCACCGATAAGTGAATCAGCAAAATCATAATAAAGGTTGCGTATTGTATAAGGTGTTTTCAGATCAACCCTGTAAAAAACCTCCGACTTCTGCTTTGCAGTCTTTACCGAGTCATCAACAGCAGAATCAAAATATCCTTTGGATGCAATAAATGAACTTATCTGCTCCACCGATTTCCTGGTTGCAAAAGGATCATATACCACCGGCTCCTCCCCTATTCGCCTGAGCCAGGAATGAGGCCACCTCTCTTTATTGATATTCGAAAGATTATATAATCCGAGATGAAATCTCACACCGAATATCTTTTTGTTTGGTTTCTGCCTGATATATGGCTCAAGGTCACCCCTGTTTATGTTTGCCTTACTTAACATTATATGGTTCCTGTCGAGCAGTGTTTCGTCCTGCGGAATATATTTAGTCGGATTACAGGATGAGAAGATCATCAGAAAAAAGGTAGTCCACAAAAGAAATCTATGCAGCCGGATATTTTTATTTGAGATATTTTTTTTCAAATTTTGTGTGATAATGCCACACAAATATATCAATAATAATTTTTACAGGATTGAGTGAGACAAAATTTAATATATTGATTGAGTGATCTTTAGTCCCAAAGTGGTAAAAAAATACCATAAGGGCGGCGATACCTGTTAAAGGAACAGTTTTAATCCATTACCTGTTAATATTACCTTAAAGTGTTAAGCAAGAACAAGATCAATTATATATTATCCCTTCAGAAGAAGAAGGTAAGGGAAGAAGAGAAGCTTTTTGTCATAGAAGGAGACAAGCTTGTAAAGGAATTTTTATCGGCAAAGCAGCCGGTTAAAACACTTGTGGCGAAGCCCGAGTTTCTTAACGCGCTGCCGCTGGTCCACAAACACGGAATTGATGAGATAATTCCGTGCGGTTATGAAGATCTTAAAAAGGTAACTTCCCTGAAGACACCACACAATGCACTGGCAATAGTCAGGATGCCTGAAACCAGAATGGATCCGGATTTTTTAAATAAAGGACTTACCGTTGCACTTGATTTTATACAGGATCCGGGCAATCTTGGAACAATCATCAGGGCAGCAGCCTGGTTCGGGATTAAAAATATCGTTTGTTCCGAGACCTGTGTGGATGTTTTCAATCCCAAAGTTATCCAGGCAAGTATGGGAGCCATACTGCATGTAAAAGTCTTCTATACTGATTTACATATTCTTTTAAGGAATGCATTAAAAGATGGTATCAGGATTTATGGAGCAATGCTTGACGGAGAATCGATCTATTCTCAAAAGCTTGAACATACCGGAATAATATTACTGGGAAATGAATCAAAAGGCATTTCAGAAGATCTTATTCCTTTCATTACCGACAGGATAATGATCCCGGGCATCAGTGAAGCCGGTGCTGGGATAGATTCCCTTAATGTCGGAATGGCAGCTTCTGTGATCTTTTCGGAATTTACGAGGAGCAGGGGTCGGGAGGGTGAGTGTGGTTAAAAAACAATATTAACAGTTAGTCATCGTATTTTACGGGCTAAGGCTTCTGCGGCAAGCATACCATCTACTGCAGAGGAGACAATACCTCCGGCATAACCTGATCCTTCGCCGCAGGGATATAAACCGCTGACTGAAACATGTTCCATTGTATCAGGGTTTCTCGGGATCCTGACAGGCGAAGAGGTTCTTGACTCCATGGCAAGTACAAGAGCTTCATTTGTAAGATATCCTTTCATAATATTTCCGAACTGTCTGAATCCTTCCCTGAGCCTGCTTCCGATCAGGCCGGGCAACCAGTCATGTATTGCCGAAGATGTGACTCCCGGGAAATACGAGGTAAGCGGTAAAGAGAAAGAGCTTTTGCCATTTATAAAATCAGTGAGCCTCTGGGCAGGAGCACGTTGTGTACTTCCTCCCTCAATCCATGCAGTATGCTCTACCTCCTTCTGAAATTCAATACCGGCTACAGCCCCTGAACCGGAATACCTGGTAAGATCCTCCGGCCTTATCTCAACGACAATTCCGGAATTGGCATAAGGCGAATTACGTTCAGAGGGCGACATCCCGTTCACAACAATCTCTTCCTGTGAGGTAGCCGATGGAACAATAAAACCTCCGGGACACATGCAGAATGAGTATACTCCTCTCCCATCGATTTGCCGGATAAGCCAATAAGATGCGGCAGGCAGATAATCGCCTCTGCCCTTCCCATGGTACTGGATACTGTCAATAATATCCTGGGGATGCTCCACTCTGACACCCATCGCAAATGATTTCATTTCAAGCTTAATATCCCTTAAGTTGCAGATTGAATAAATATTTCTTGAAGAGTGTCCTGATGCGAGTATCAGATATGGTGATAAGATCTTTTCACCTCCTGACAGTACTATCCCCCTGACACTTCCGCTTTCAATGATAATGTCAGTCACACGTTTCCTGAAGAGTATCTGTCCGCCTGCTTCAAGAATCGATTTTCTTACCGAGGAAACGATCCGCGGCAATTTATCGCTTCCAAGATGTGGATGAGCCTCATATAAAATATTATCTGCGGCGCCATGAAGGCACAGAAGCTCCAGTACCCGTTTGTTATCACCTCTCTTCTTTGATCTTGTATAAAGTTTCCCGTCAGAGAAAGTCCCCGCACCTCCCTCGCCGAAACAGTAATTGCTGTCGGGATCGATAATATGCTCACGGCTTATCCTGGCAATATCTTTTTTACGTGATGAAACATCCTTTCCTCTTTCAATAATTACGGGTTTTATCCCGAGTTCGATCAAACGAAGAGCAGCAAACAATCCTGCCGGTCCTGCTCCGATGATCAGTACTTCTCTGCTGCTGGTGACATTTAAAGGGCTGAAAGGTTCTATGAGAGGGGTTGCAGATTCCCCGTTTGTGAATATTTCTGCTGACAGGATGACCCTTATATTCTTTTTTCTGGCGTCTACTGATTTTTTAATAATCCTGACCGATGAAATGTCTGATGCATCAATTCCGGCCTCCCGTCCGGACAATTTTTTTATTATAACAGTATCTGCTGCCTGTTCCGGATCCAGATTGAGATGAACCAGTTTCGGCATTATTATTCAAAATGAAAGGCGATGATCCAGATCTGTGATCTCATTTTTTCAATGACATTCCGAAACTGGTGTTGATTTGAATACCAGTCATCGGCAATTATGTTCCGGAGTCCGTTCGACATTTTTATTTCAACAGATAGTTTAAAATATGTCAGGTAGAAATCCATGCCGGCACCGGTCTCATAGTAAAGATCCGGCCTCTTAAGGCGTATATAGACAGGCTTTTCATCATCGAATTCCTTTTTGGCTGCAAGGTCATACCGGAAATTGAATCCTCCCACAACATAAGGTCTCACATTATTAAGCCGTTCCCCTTTATATTTAAGAAGTAAAGGGAATTCCAGGAATGATGATTCGAGTCTCTGCTGCTCATTGAACAATTCCGGACTATCTCCATGATTTTTCGGCACTTTATAATATCTCACATTTCTCTGTCCGAAGGAGACACCTGGAAGAAATCTTATATCCCAGTATCTTCCCGGTCTGAGATCAGTAACTATCTGGATATTGATTCCGGGATTGAGTCTGCTCACCTCAGGGTAAATTGAATCCGCCATGAGATAATCCTGAGATGGCGTTATTTTAAAATCCATTGTGTTGAATCCCAGGCTGAAACCAAAATGAATCAGCTTTTCGTCGTACCACGATTCATTTTTAGGCTTCTGTTTTTGTCCCGAGACGCTGGTAGTGATAACCAGAAAGGCAAGGATAAGTAATTTATGCAGGGTCTCTTTATTCAAAACATACAGGTAATTAATTTAATAAACTGCTTTAAATAAAAATTATTGCGTTCATAATTTTAGTCCTGTATAAATGCCGGCCACTCCCCCGGTGAGTCTTTTCTGTTTAACCGATTTGAATCCTGCCTCTTCCAGCAGCGCAATAAACTGTTCATTATCGGGAAACTGCATAACCGATTCGGGCAGGTATCTGTATGCATGATCACTTTTTGAAACGATTCTTCCGATAAGGGGGAGAATTTTCAGGAAGTAAAAATTATATATCTGTTTGAAGGGAAATCTCTCCGGTTTTGAAAATTCCAGTACCATAATAATTCCTTCATTTTTAAGGACTCTGAACATCTCTGATAAACCCTTCAGCGGGTCGGAGAAATTCCTTACACCGAAAGCAACCATTGCAACGTCAAAAGTATTTTCGTTGAAACAAATGTTTTGAGAATCACATTCCAGAAATTCTATCCTGTTATTGAGTCTCTTTTTTCTGATCTTTTCCCTTCCAATTTCGAGCATTTTTTTTGAAATATCGATACCGGTGATATGACCAGGGCAAAGTTTCAGAGCTGTTATTGCGAGGTCTCCGGTACCGGTTGCGACATCGAGGATTTTCGCGGGATGAGGGTCTATGAGTGATATTTCGCGGATTGCTTTTTTTCGCCACGATCTGTCGATACCGAAAGAAAGGAGGTGGTTGAGGAAATCGTAGTGTGGGGCAATTGAATCAAACATTGGACCGGTATCGGTCCTGTGGTTATGATTTGTTTTTGCATTGCGATTTTTCATTGAAAGAGCAAACTTTTTCAGGCTATCTTGCTTTAACATATCCTGCTCTGCGGACCTGGTTGGTTTATCGAAGATCTTTCTTTTTTAATGACCTGCCTATTTTGACCATTTATCAATCATTCTTTTGACATCCTCATTGGAAATTACTTTGCCTTCTTCAGACTGTTTCAGACCTTCTTCAACCTTTTCAATAAATATAAGTCGATCTATTAATTCATCAATTGTAAATGAATCAGGAAGGCTTCTTATGGTTTTATTGAGTTTTTCTTTCGTAATCATTTATGATTTTTTCTGTAAAGATAGTAAATTTAAAAAGCAAGAATAAGTTAATAGCCTCTGACTGATCAACCCATCATACTTGACGTTGAATATCAGTGATCCCGTAGGGATCTACTCCCATCCCGATAGCTATCGGGAGCCCGGGTTCCACCCCGGGTATGAAAAACCACCAGACATCCCCAACCCCGGAGTGGGTTGACTTCCGATTGATACCGGACAGCCTGCTTTGCATAGCGGGGTGCAAAGGTCCAATCCCCCTGATCACACCCCGGGTAGCAGTACCACAACATTATCAACGTATTAAAATACGTATTTTAATATGTATTAAAAAACGTAGATTCATTATGTCTGCTTATCCTGATTATTTTACGGCCCTGACATTCCTTATGTGAATTCCTTATCATTTCAGGAATAAATCCTATTTTTATACTCCTTAAACATTCTAAAACCATGAACAAAATCATTATGATAACAGGCGCTACTGCGGGATTCGGCAGGGCAGTTGCAGGGAAATTTGCAGAAAACGGATATAATTTAATCATAACAGGCCGAAGAAAAGAACGTCTGGATGAGGTCGAAAAGGAACTCTCCGCCTACAAGACGGAAATTCTTTCACTTAACTTCGACGTGAGAAAAAGATACGAAGTTGAAGATATCATTTCAGGACTTCCCGAAAAATGGAAAAGTATCGATATCCTTGTCAATAATGCAGGCCTGGCTGTAGGACTTTCACATGTTGACGATGCAAATGTTGATGACTGGGAAAGAATGGTGGATACCAACATAAAAGGGCTTCTCTACGTAACACGGGCTGTATCTCCACTGATGATCGCCAGAGGTTCCGGACATATTTTCAATATATCATCAATAGCAGGAACGGATATCTACGAAAACGGTAATGTCTACTGTGCAACCAAAAGTGCTGTTAATTCGCTTTCAAAGGCAATGAGGATCGACCTTCTCAAACATAATATCAAAGTAACCAATATAGCCCCCGGACTGGCCGAAACCGAATTCTCCCTTGTAAGATTCAAGGGCGACAAGGAAAGGGCACAGTCGTTTTATAAAGGTGTCGATGCATTAACTGCCGGTGATATCGCAGATGTAATTTACTATTGTGCAACTTTACCGCCACATGTTTGCATAAACGATCTTTCGATAACTCCGACGCAACAGGCGGCAGTAGGGGTGATGAACAGAAGGCAGGTCTGACCAGATATTCGGGACGGATTGCTTCGTCCGGTTTTATACGCAGTAGTTTTCCCGAAGGCTTATGTCGGGACTCGCAAGGACGGTAACCGAATGCAGCATCCTAATTTGCGGGACTCGCAAGGACGGTACGGTTGAGAGTATTTGGTAGTATACTGACAGGTTATCTGAACATTACATATTAATAAATAAACAGATGAAAGGAATTTATGGCTTTATGGTTTGGGTAATTATCCTTACAATTTTCGGAGCAGGAACCATTTCCGGGATAAATACCAAAGATACAAAGATGCTTTCGCAACCG
>DNOQ01000360.1 GCA_003501665.1 Bacteroidales bacterium
AAAAAATGAATTATAATTAGGGTTTGGTGAAAAAGTCATAATCTGAAGTTAGAACGATTTAAACATATAAATAATCAATGCTATCCGATTAAACACAGGCCGCTCCTACGGAGCTAAAAACTATGTTTATACTGATTTCTAAAAACAGTTCACTCCTACGGAGTTTGGCTTTCTTCAGTCCCGTTAGTGACGGACTGTTTGTAGAAAATAATCATATTCAGAAAAATGAGCCCCATCGGGGCGACCTGTATTTAAATATTGTTAAAATCATCAATTTTCTTAGTTTTTCTTACTATTAAAATGTAAAGTTTCTGAAGGCTTATGCTTAAAACCGTGCATTTTCTTAACACTTTTATTATCATAGTATTTCTTATATCAAATTTTTAAGACTTTTTCACCAGACCCTAAATAATGATTTGATTTTTAGCACGAAAAAATACTTCGTTTAAACAGGATTAAATGAATTTCAGATTTATTTACTCACGAAATCCTTTTCAGAAAGCTTCACTGCGAGATATCCGGCAAATCCGCTATATGTAGTTGTTATCCATATCTCTCCTGGGTTTGGTTCAAAGAACCGTGGATATGCAAGCCGTTTCACCTGGCTTTTATCAGTGACTCTGGCGATTACAACCGGATCTGTCCATGTTTTACCATCATCATCAGAGAACATGACAGATAGTTCTGCCCTGTTACCGGAAGAAGCCACTTCTGTGGAAATACCATCTCCGGGTCTCATAGGTGATGGTGGTTGTCCTTCAAGGTCATTCCGGTTCCAGACAAGGAACAGACGGCCACTCTGGAGTCTTTTTAACATCCCAGGTGCGGAACTTGCATCGATTTTTGTTGGTTTGTAGTTTTTCCATGTCAGTCCTTCATTTTCCGAATACGTTTCCCAGAAAACACCCCAGTTTGTACGCATCAGCATCCACAGGCGGCCGTCCTTCAACTGTTCAACAGTTGACTCGGTAACACCGCTATGATGTCCTACCCCGCCAAGATCAATAACATTGGAACGTATCCAGTTAAGACCATTGGTCATAGATGTATATGTGATTACGGTATGGTGGCCCGGATTATGTCTTAACAGCATTGAAGTAAAAACAATGTTACCATTTTTTGTCTCGATAATATCACGGTTTGCCCCTGTCCATTCATGATGAAGTTTCTGAAGATCCTGCCAGGTCTTACCCTCATCGAGACTTCGTACTGCATATGTGGGAAGCATTGCACCGGGGGAATCGGAAATATCATTCTGCCATGACCAGTTTGCCCTTTCCCTGTCATTAGCAAATGCAAGAATAATAACACCGCTTTTTGTACGAAGAAGGACTCTTTCAACCCTGATGATAAACCTGGAAGTATCCTGAAAAATAGGATACTTAGTCCATGTTTTTCCACCATCTTTACTGATGCAGCTCATGTTCCTCTCCACAGTAAGGATACTGCCATCACCCAATTTAACGAAGGGACCGGATGGGAGATAGGGTATTTCATCGACCTTTTCATGGAGCCAGTAACCTTTTGAGGAGATCTTTTCTCCTTTCTTGCTCTGCTGAGAATTTGAAGAAACAGAGATTGCAAGCAGAATGGCAATCATAAATGTAATTTTTCCTTTCATTTCAATATAGATTTGGTTATTAATGAATTTTTAAAATATCTTAAAGTAGTGGCTTATATTATAAATAATTAAGTTGTATCAAGCTTATACTTATAATAATCACATATATACTCCTTTTTTTTTATAATCCAATGATAATAAAAATAATCAATTTTTCTTTAAGTTTGTTTATCATTTACAGGATGACTTTAAAGTGCGAAGGGACTTATTGATTACCTTTTTCCTGTTAATTAATATTTAATACACCGAACTGAGAATCCTCTTGCCTTACTGGTAAAATAGCGTGATCCACCGCCTTTGCTGTAATAGAGAGGGTAAGAGCAGGTAATGTAAATAAATCCCTGTTCAGAACTCCACCAGTAACCGCCTCCGTTTTCATCAAGACGATTAAATCCACCATCATAATGGCGGTAGCCACCCGGAAGACTTGAAAAACCACTTTCATTGGTACCGTTACACTTTTTCTGCCACCCGGTTCCGGATTTCATTTTTTCAGCAGCGACTTTTTCTCCACCGAGATAGTCAATTAATTGTGTCCATCCGTCATTTCCTGCTATATACCATTTTTCAGGAGCCAGACCTCTTGAGTCATTTACTGCATACCAGTTATAAAGCTTACCAAATTTCCCCCCGTTCGCAGGATCGTTATCAAAATAGCACCAGACAGGTCTGCCTTCCCTTCCGGCAGTTTGCCATTCTTTACTATCCCTGGCCTCAGGAATTGAATCCCCGTTACGGAAATGACTTACGTTCAGATTTTCTGCTATCCATTCCTGGTCTCCTATTCTGACAGTCCTGTATCTGTTCCCTTCAATGTCATTAACAAATGAACCGCAGGATGTAAGAATTATAAACGAAACGATAAACAACCAAACTTTAAGTGAATCTTTTATTTCCATTTATTATTAGTTTATTCATTTTATGCGGAGGTTTATTTTGATCTGATCGGGCAATAATATTTCGTACTGTAGATTTATCATTAAAACCCGACGTTGAACAATCTTATTCAGAGGTATTCTTTTTTTTATCTAATTTAACTTTTGCAAGATAAATAGCGGGCCGTTGTTTTTCTGTTGTATTTTCATGGCTGGAATAATAGCTGATCCATATCATTCCTTCATATTCAACGATTCCGGCATATGAATGTCCACCATGTCCGCCTGAAGGCAATGTCAGAAATTCTTTCATCAATCCTTTATTCGGATCGATCCAACATAGTGAAGTGCGGCCACCACCAAGGTTAGATGATAGGCCCGGCATAGTAGCAGAAGGGGGTAGGCCGCCTTCATGCAGTCTTACAACTGCAAGAAGCCGGCCATCTTTAAGTCGTTTTATTTCCGGACCACCTGCATACATACCAAGATCTGTCCATTTCCAATCATTATAAGGTGGTTTTGCAACACCGATATGAGCCATTCCTCCCGGACCATCCCTAAGGAGACAATATGCCTTATCATTCTCCCCAAAATCAATTGAAGCTTCGTTCCCTTTACCGCATGGAAAAATATTTTCTGCCAGAACTTCCCATGTCTTCCCATCAGTCGTCATATAAAGAGTTCCTTTACTATCCTTACCATGATATGCAAGACTGAATCCCAACCCTTTATTCCAGGTAACACTCCATCGCCAGGAATTTATACCGGTTCTGCATGAATATGAACTACTCCAGTTTTCTCCATCGGGAGAAAGCCATACAAGTGAATTGATCTTGAAGTATAACGGAGTTTCAGGTGGCTTGAAGATAACTGCACTATTAACCATTAGTTGCCCTTCAGCTGTAATAGAAAACTTTGGATCTCTTAAATCACCTTCATTCCACCTTAATAGCGCGACAGATTTCCACACGTTTCCGTCTTTAGACTTTAAAATTCTGATCCCCCCGGCATCGCTCCATTCATGAACTTCTCCCTCCCGGAAAGTACAGTACCAGCAATCATTGAACCGGATAAGATCAGTGAAAGCATTGTAAGGTAATCCTGATAATGATTCGTCCCATATTTTTTGTACTTTCCTTAAAAGAGGTACTCTCCTTTCACCTGTTTCATTTGGTTTTATTGTGGTTATATCCGGCATATCAGAATCAACTGATATTTCCCAGGGATTGTTTAATTGAGCTAAAGTTGCATGAGTGCTGAAAAATATCATTATCATTGATGTCAATGAAATGACAGATTTATTATTTTTCACAAATTTAACCATATGATAGATTATCTTCTGTTGCAGAAATTTATGTTATGATGTTACGATTATTAACGATGCTCGATAATACTGAAACAGAGATTTCAATTTTAATTATTCAAAAATTGACATCGGGATCTCCCCGGTCCATGAAAGGGGGAAGGTACAACCAAAAAGATATGCAATAGTTGCAGCAGTATTGACTGTATTGTTAGGTTCAGCAAGTATTTTGTCTTTATTTATACCCGGTCCCGAAATAAACCATGGAACTTCCATCTCTGTTGTACTTAATCCTCCATGACCTTTCTCTATTCCCCCGTGATCGCTTAAAAACATGATATGAGAATCCTCATATAATCCCTCGTTCTTAAGTTTTGTCAGAAATTCACCTATGTGCAGATCTGCTTCTTCAATCGATTGAATATATTCCGGTGACATCCAGTTATAATTATGGCCTGCATGATCGGTGTGCACAGAGTACAGAAACACGAATGTGGGATTCTCTTTGTTGCTTATGATGAAATTAATCGCTTTTTCATAATTGGTAAGATAGCCGTCATTTTCCTCATAACTGACTTCATCAATATATTCCTGATTATATGGGTATATCAGCTTATTCCAGTTATAATAAAAAGCAGTTTTAACTGAAGGTACCTGTTCCTTTAAAACTTTAAGTATTGAGGGATAAAATCCTCTGGGATCTTTATCCACAGAAGGCAGTTTATGATTATTTATTTCCCATGAATTATCTGTAACACCGTGTTGTTCCGGACCACTACCGGTAAGATGACTTGTCCAGTTAGGTAATGTTACCGATGGCATAACAACCCGTGTATTAAGAGACAGAACCCCTTCTGAGAAAAGCCGTTCCAGATTTGGATGTTCTGAGGCATTCAAACCTTCCACGCTTATACCGTCAAGTGCAATAATAATTACCCTATTGGCTTTGAATGAGGAGTCACTGCAGGAATTGATTGTGAGTATTGTTATAACAAGTGTTAAGTGTAAGATATTCTTCATTTTACAAATAGTTTGATTTCTGAGGTTTTATAAGGAATTTTATCGTAAACAGTAATGTTGTGCAGATGAGTAAGATCAGAGCAGCGAGTTGAAACATACTGCTAAGATTCACCTGGGCATCACGTAGAGCACCTCCGGCAAAGAGGCCGAATCCTCCAAGAATAGTACTGAAAAAATTCAATACTCCATATCCGGTTGCACGATGTTGTTTGTCAGCGATCATACATAGGATAGGCATCATATTCGTGTCGCTGAAAGCTATAAGTAATCGCATAAGTGCAAAAAACAGAATAGCTGCCGGCAGAATTGTTGTGCTGCTTGCAAGGAAGATGCAAGGAGCTGCAACTGATAATCCGATTACAGGAACAAATATCCTTCCATTGGGATTAGTCCGGCTCCACCGGTCTGCCCAGAAACCGCTCAGAAGTAACCCGATAATT
>DNOQ01000544.1 GCA_003501665.1 Bacteroidales bacterium
AAATTGTATAATATTGTGTTCATTATAAGTGCATCTGCCATTGCGCTTTTTGGTCTGTACAGTCTCTATGAGGTTTTCAGATGAAAGATCATTCCTTTATTCATACTGGTTATCCCGCTGTGTGGGACAGGCATCCAAATTATAATTTATGAAACCTTCACCCCGCATAAGGTTGGACAATCACAAACGAGGATGGAAATAATTAATGACATCTATTCCTGTTACAAAGTATACCCCCTTTCCCGTTTCCCCCAGGGGGGAAAGGCTAGGCAATCACCTTCTCCGGGGGGAATACAGATAGCTGTCGGGAGGAATGGGGTCTTTAAATTGAAAGTGAGATAGAAATATTAAACAGATATTAAGCTATTTACATAATTATGTGCTTATGAAAAAGATGAAAGCAGCTGTATTAACTGAATATGGTAAGATTACCTGGATGGAGACGGATCTGCCTGAAATAAAAGATAATGAAGTATTGGTTAAGGTATCATATGCAGGGATCTGCGGAACGGATCAGCATATCTTTTCAGGGGAATTCCATCCCAGGACACATGTCCCTTTCATTCCCGGCCATGAATTTGCCGGGACGATAGTTGAAACCGGCCGGGCAGTAAAAAACTACAAGGCCGGAGACCGGGTTGTGGTTGATCCGATCATCTGGTGTGGCCACTGTCCTGCCTGTCTGATAGGTCATTATCCTGCATGTACATCCCTGAAACTGATCGGAGTCGATATGGATGGCGGGTTTGGAGAGTATATTAACGTGCCCGGGACAATGTTATATAGGGTTCCTGAAGGTATATCAGATATTCATTCAGCCCTGGTTGAAATACTTTCAATCGGATTTCATGCATCGCGCAGAGCGAATGTGAAGAAGGATGATACGATAGTGATATGGGGAGCAGGAAAGGTTGGGCAGAGTATACTTCAGGCTGTTCGGACAAAAACCAGCAATTCCGTTTTTATAGTCGATATTCTGGAAGAGAGACTCTCCCGGGCTGTAAATGTTTACCCGGATATTCATATAATTAATGCTGTGAAAGATAATCCTGTGGAAAAGATAAAATCGATAACAGGCTCAAAAGGTGTTGATATAGCTTTCGAGGCTGTCGGGCACTATGTTGACTTACCGGGAATTGTCAATCCTGTGAGGGGCTGTGTTCAGAGTATTCGTGGCGCCGGTGTGGTCTGTGTTCTCGGTCTGGGGAATGATCCTGTCCCGGTGCTTATGAAAGAACTTATCTGGAAAGAGGGAATTATTATGACTTCAAGAGTTTCACATGGTGAATTTGCCGAGACAATTGAGAACATGAGGAAAGGGACTTTAAAACCTGATGCCCTTGTTTCGGATATTTTACATCCTTCTGAAGCACAAAAGGCTTTCCTTATGCTTGAAAATGAACCTTCCTCCCATCTGAAGATATTACTTGAATTCCGATAAATAGTAAAATCAGGTGATTTACCTCTCTCTCATCATATTTGTTATCTGCTGATTAAATATTAATTTTGATATAGTACAACTGCAACCGTTATGCGGGATCTGCAGGAGACTTTAATTTTATAATAAATGTTTAATGAAAAACGATCGTAGAACATTCATCAAGAAAAGCAGTGCATTTGCAGCACTTTCTCTTGCAGGATTTAATCCAGGTGAGTCTGGTATTTCCGAAATCCCTCAAGGTAAAAATTCAAGTTCATTGGAACGTACAAAATCAGCACTTGTTGAACCATTTATGAAAATCGCATTTCAGGCATCACCTGAACCCGGTGAAAATGATATCGCATTTATTAAGCAGATGGGTATAGGTTATGTCGTACTCTGGACGAGTGGTGAGAAAGCTACTTATGATTATTATAACAGCCGGCGCCAGCTTTATGAAGCTGCAGGTATTAAAGTCTATGGTTTCGGTAACTATGATGTCCATAACCAGGATGCAATTGTCCTGAATCTGCCCGGAAGAGATGCTAAAATTGAGGAATATAAGAACCATCTTCGCAATCTTGCGAAAGCAGGCATTCCATACACTACCTATGCTCATATGGGTAACGGAATATGGAGCACTGAAAGGGAAAAGACACGGGGCGGTGCCGGTACCCGTGGATTCGATCTTTCAAAAGCAGAAGCCGGAACATGGATCGGAAGAAGATATGAAGGACCTCTTACTCACGGACGTAAATACACAGCAGATGAAATCTGGCCTAATTATGAATATTTTATCAAACAGGCGGCTGCTGTGGCAGAAGAGCAAAATGTAAGAATAGGTATTCACCCCGATGATCCCCCTGTTCCTGAATTAGGAGGAATACCAAGGTGTATTTTCAGCAGCTTTGAAGGCTACAAACGTGCACTTGAGATAGCTGACAGCCCTAATGTGGGGATATGTCTTTGCGTCGGCTGCTGGCTCGAAGGCGGTGAACTTATGGGAAAGAATGTAATTGAGACAATCAGATATTTTGGCAAAAGGAAGAAGATCTTTAAGGTTCATCTGCGGAATGTCAACCAGCCGCTTCCACATTTCACGGAAACCTTTCTTGACGATGGATACGCTGACATGTACAGGATACTGAAAGAATTAAAAAAAGTTGATTTTGACGGTGTTCTGATTGTTGACCATGTTCCCTCTATGGTCGGTTCACAAACAGGATCAGCTTTTTCAATCGGTTATATGAAGGCTCTGGTTGAACGGGTGATGGCTGAAGGATAGCAACTGGAGTATTCATTACTATTATTACCTGATAACTACCTTCCGGAAATATAACTTATCGTTGTTTCTGATTATCAGAATATATATGCCACCTGATATATGCGACAAATCAATTTCCTGATATCCGGTGCTTTCTAAAGGTCTGGTATATACAGTTCTGCCGTAATAATCAATTATTTCCAGAAGTGCATCACCTGAGAATATATTATGAGATTGGATTGTTAATATTCCATCGGACGGATTTGGAAAGACAGACACTTTCCAGGTTGTATTTATACTGATGTTAAAGGAGTTGCTTCCTGGATCTACATCTTTGAAAGAAGGAATTGCAGTCGGTGTTTGTTCAGAGTCCTTTATACATCGGACAGAAAGCCCCGATACTTTATAGGAATTAATCCGGCTCGTTTGTATATTTTCTGTATGAAGGGATATATAATATGCCTGTAGCGAAGAATATTCTGACGAAGTCCAGAACGAGGCGCTTATTCCAATATTCATAAAACCACCACTTTCGTTACGGTAACCTCCAGGATGTGCTGAGAATCCGATATCATCAGTCGCACCGTTGTTCGGACTCTGCCACAAACCATTCCTCCCTTCAATTGTCCCGGTTGATTTAAGCCTGCCTCCCGCAACAGATGTCCCTCCCAGGAATGATGTCAGTGTTGTCCATTCAGCATCAGAAGGAATATGCCAGCCCGGTGGACATACTTTTCTATTGTCCGTCACTGTATACCATGTATATAATCTGCCGTAATTATCCAGATTAGCCTCATCACCATTATATAGCCATTGATACCCCGGTTTAATTTCGCTGCTTACA
Source organism: Bacteroidales bacterium (assembly GCA_003501665.1). GTDB lineage: Bacteria > Bacteroidota > Bacteroidia > Bacteroidales > VadinHA17 > LD21. The sequence continues at coordinate 3,529 of DNOQ01000544.1, forward strand.
TTTAATGTGAAAGGATTAGTTGTCTCTATATAATCTCCATTTATGTAACTTGCTGTTTTAAGGTTTTCTGCCATCCATGTCTGGGTACCTATGGTGACTATATTGTAATAATTGCTGTCGGCGTCCGCGATCGCATCCGGATTACGGGTTTTAAAACTGATCTCATTCCCGTAACCTGTTCCGGAAGTGTTGGTGGCATAAGCTCTCAGATAATATTCAGTTGCCGGAGAAAGTCCTTCAATGAAGCTGTCAAATACTTCCGATCCGCTAGTATCAATCGTCCTGGTGGAAAGCGCAACTGTCGGACCAGGTTCAGTGCTCCAGCAGACACCACAAACGGTAACCGTAGAATCGGGATCGTATGTAATGTTGCCTCCACAGAGGGCTGAATTTCTGGTTATTTTTGAAACCGGGGACGTTAAAACATATGGTCTGGAATATTTCAGGAGATCAAAATACATCATGCCGTTCTCTTCTCTTATATTCTTGATACTGAGCCCTCCATATTTTCCATCCGATAAAAATGCCGGAGGATTTGTAAGGTCATTAATTTCTGTCCTGCCTGTTTTGGTTGTATAATGAGCCGCTGAAAGATTACCATTGATGTACGTGGATCCATCCTGTCTGTACAGGTAAACCTCATCCGGAGGGCCGTTACTGTTACCTCTCCCGTCCAATACAGTATTTATTCTGTAAACCAGCAAACCGTAACCTGTCAGATTGCTTTCAAACTGGCCTGAAACAGATGGTTTCTTCCTGAATTCCAATACATAAAATTCCTTTGAGCTGACAGGACTGTTTATACGGTAACAGTTGTTTTCTGACTCAGAAATACCCATTATGGAATATGTTCCCGGTTCTGAAATTACCGGAATATCATTTATCCAGTTGCCGTACCTGTATTTCATATAAGCACCCATTGACTGGGGTGGATTAACAGTTGCTCCCATTATATCCCATCCGCCAACCGGGTGAAGTCCGTCATGACTGTAATGATACAGATCTGGAGCACCGAGAGTATGATAGAACTCATGAGATAATGTTCCAACAGAAATAGATTCGCTTAAAACCAGGTTGTATGTGTAGACCCTTGTATTATTGATATAAACAGAGGGTGATGTATAAAGACTCCATTTATGTGGCCACAGCAAATCATTCCAGGCTGCACGGGCTCCCTGAATTATGAAAGTGATATTATCCACGAGATTATTATCGTCAAAATCGAAATCTATGGCAGATGGAATGCCGTTTTTAACAAATTCAACTGCCCGTCTTAGTAAGTTATGTTCCCTGTCTCTCTTCTGGCTGTGTGTATAACCTAGTGTATTCGACTCTGAATAGGGCATATAATAGGCTCTCGGATAAAAATCCTGGTATGAAAGGACAATGCTGCTGCTATAAGGATAGAAATAGGAATCAACAGTTACTGAATTGTACGAAGCAAACCTGAAATATGATTTGAATGATACACCGGTATTCTGGTTAAATATTCCTTCATATTTGGATATATTGTCGGTATATTCTGCCTGATCTGAAAACCTGATGAATATTACAATGTTATTGATCTGTCCGCGTACACTGGTAACAGTCATCCCTTTCGCCTCTATCGTTNNGGGTATATCTATTCCCGGAGTAAGAGATGTTTTAGCCGGGACTGTCTTTCCTGCTATATAATCAGTAGCTATTATCTGATTTCCGGACCATTCAGCATAACAGTAAAAGCCCGTCTCATGATTCTGAACGATTGTGTAATTGAGGCTGTCGTGCAATCTGCTGTAGAATTCATCTCCTGTGACATAGCATATCACTTTCACTCCGTCCGGCTGGACTATTCCGACAGGATAATTTGTAACATAATCGGCAAAGATGTTACCGGTGATTAGCCAGCATAACATTATTCCTGATATCGTCAGATAGTATCTTTTCATTTTACCATCTTTTCATTAAAGGGATGGCATACAAAAAAATAATGATTAACCAGGAGCCTCTGAATTCTGCGAATCATAATAAAATCATCTAAAGCCGCTAAATGGTTGAAATATAGTACTTCATTTTTAAAATAGCCAGTTGAATTTGATGTACCATGTTAAATTATTGATTAAATGATTTTTTAAAGTTTGTCTGATTTCTTAATGAATAAAACAGATACCACTGAATACTCTTTTATCAAGCGCACAGAGGTCATGGAATATAGCCGCTAAAATCGGATATTTATGCTGACTGAATTGTTTTTTAACTATTTTTATTAGGAATTATGACCTTGAAGAGTATCAGGCAAGGCATTTTTAACATCCCTGTTTAGCGTAAAGAATAAAAAAAAGCTAAACAAGAAGTAAACATGAACCTTGATTATTATGAGATCACCCATTCTGTTACTTATACTGGCAGCAATGCTGGATTGCTGTACTCAAAATGAAAAGCTGACACTGAATAAAGGAGATCAGCTTGTTACCGTGGACCTCGATAATGTTAAAGTTGGCGGTGAGATTGGCAGAAGAATAGATATTACGGTTTCAAACAATCTTCTTAAGCTCGATATTGACAATGATTTCCTTGCCAGTTTTCTGAAAAAGGACAACAAAGGTTATATTGGATTGGGCAAATTGATAGACGGAACTGTAAAGATGGCAGTATATACCGGAAATGAGAAGGTTATTTCTCTGAAAAACTATCTCATAGCTCAGATAATTAAAGCTCAGGAACCAGATGGTTACATAGGGAATATGACCCCGGCCAACCGTATGTGGAAATTATGGGATATTCATGAGATGGGATACATAATCAACGGATTAATAACTGAATATAAGTTTTTTGGTAACAAAGAGTCTCTTGGTGCTGCTGAAAGAGCTGCTGATTATATTATAGGAAAATGGCCGGAGATGCCTTCGGACTGGGAAAAATCAACCTCGGTAGCGGAACATGTTGCCATAACCGGCCTGCATAGGACTGTTTTAACTCTTTATAATGTCACAAGTGATAACCATTACCTTGATTTCTGTCTCCACCAGCTTAAATTGCCAGATATCGATCCGGGTATTGTGATCGGCCGGAAAGAACTTATTGAGGGACATATTTATGCTTATATGGCACTCTGCCTGGCACAACTTGAATTATACCGAATAAACTCTGATGAAAAACTACTGGGACCAACAATGAAGGCGTTGGATTTCATGACCTCACAAAACGGGATGTCGATATCCGGAGGAGCAGGTCAGGCGGAGATCTGGACTAATGATCAGGACGGACGCGGTGATCTCGGTGAGTCATGTGCTATCGCATACCAGTTAAGGGTTTATGATAATCTTCTCCGGCTAAAGGGTGACTCCAGATTCGGGGATATTATGGAAAGGACCATTTACAATGCTTTGTTTGGAGCTCAGTCACCCGATGGCCGGCATATCCGTTACTATACACCCCTGGAAGGAGACCGTCATTATCACTATGGAGATACGTACTGCTGTCCATGTAATTACCGCAGATTTATTTCTGAACTGCCACAAATGATATACTACCTTGCAGGGGATGATATAGTTGTCAATCTTTACTCTGCATCCGAAGCCACTCTTAACATAGAAGCCAACCTTTCGGTAAAAGTGATCCAGGAAACAGATTACCCTGATTCCGGGCATGTAACAATCCGTATCGATCCTTCAGAAGAGGCGTTATTTACGTTGAAACTCAGGATCCCTTCCTGGTGCAAAAATATTTCGGTGTCTGTTAATGGGAATACGTTAAATGAAACATTTAAATCAGGGACATTTGCAGCAATTGAAAGAGTCTGGAAACCGGGCGACCAGGTTGTGCTTGACATGCCTATGGAATGGCGTCTGGTTTCGGGCAGAGAGAGACAGTCAGGCCGGGTGGCAGTGATGCGCGGACCGTTACTATTCTGTCTCAATCCGGCTCAAAATGGATCTCTGGCAAAAATGGACGGGGCAGACCTTGGCCGGATCGTAATTGACAAGGCTTCGATAGAACCGGCACCAGTTAAAAGCAGTGCGGTAAGACCTGACGGAATAGCATGCTGTTTAAGGGCAGGGACCAGTCCTTTTGCCATGGGGAACAGCAGAAATGTTACACTAATACTTACTGAATTTGCTGATCCGGACGGCAAATGCACATATTTCAGGATCCCTGATATGTCAGAAGCCGTAACGGACGAACTGGCAGGCCGTTGGAACTGAAAAACATTTTAAAAACAAAAAATAGTATTACTGATGAAAAAAGCACTTACGATCCTGGCCATCTTATTTTTGATCATGCCAGGGATGGTTAAAGCTCAGAGTTTTGATATACTGATCGATGGAGGTCATGTCATAGATCCTAAGAATAAGATAGATGCAGTTATGGATATTGCTATCAAAGATGGTAAAATAGCCACAGTCGCAAAAAGCATTGATATCATGGAAGCCCGGAAAGTAGTTAATGCTTCCGGTATGTATGTTACGCCTGGCATTATTGACCTTCATGTACATGTCTATTATGGTACAAGAATGGACCAGGGATTAATGAATGGTCCTAGTTCCGTACAGCCCGATGCTTTTTCTTTCCGTGCCGGGGTAACCACCTTTGTGGACGTTGGAAGTTCGGGATGGAGATCATTCCCTGATTTCAGGAGGCAGACGATCGACAATTCACAGACAAGAGTTCTTGCTTTCCTTAATATTGCGG
>DNOQ01000435.1:0-258 GCA_003501665.1 Bacteroidales bacterium
TTGTGACAATCCTTCTGACCACCAGCATGTTCCTGCATTAAAGACCCAGTTACCCCGGGGTCCGGGATAAACAATACCGGCATGAGGGAAACGTGATGGTTCAGACAACGGGCCCTCTGCAACTATCTCAAGCCCGGGTATCTGGGCTACCGGCTGACCATGATATTCCCAGCCGATAATTGAAGGGATCTTTTCTCCGTCCTTCAGCCCTGTTCCTTCATATATCCAGTGCGCTGAATTTTTTACAATCCAGTCGCC